>JBCBHB010000142.1:0-6822 GCA_038526025.1 Pseudomonadota bacterium | reverse complement strand
GCGCCAGCGCGATTGCCGCCGCCTTCTGCTCCTCGGCCCAGACCGCATCGGGCGCCAGCGGCACGTGTGGGACGACCGCCTCGATCTCCTCGCGCCCCTCCGCCTCGTAGGCGTTGCCCGCATAGCCTGCAGCGCGCATCGCCGCGATGAAGCCGGCCCGGTCCGCGGCCGGCCCGGGCGCGAAGCGGAGGTCGAGCATCACTTTCACACCGGGCTTCAGATCGCCGCCGCTCAGGATCTCGGCCAGCGACGCACGCGTCTCCGCCTCCGCAGCCTCGGCGTCCCATAGCGGCGTGCCGCTCACTCCGCCGCCTCGGCCCGGCTCGCTTCCGCGGCCGCATGGCGCGCAATGGCCCCCTCCGGATCGGCCAGCAGCGCCCGGACACCCCGCGCCGCCTGCCGGATACGCTGTTCGTTCTCCACGAGGCCGAGCCGCACAAAGCCCTCGCCATACTCCCCGAAGCCCACGCCGGGCGAGACGGCGACACCGGCCTCCGAGAGCAGCATCTTCGAGAACGCCATGGAACCGAGCGACCGGAACGCCTCCGGCACCGGGGCCCAGGCAAACATCGTGGCGGGCGGCGGCGGCACGTCCCAGCCCGCGCGTCCGAAGCTCTCGACCAGCACGTCCCGCCGCGCGTGGTACGTACCGCGGATCTCAGCGATGCAGTCCTGCGGCCCGTCGAGCGCATGGGCGGCGGCCACCTGCACCGGCGTGAAGGCGCCATAATCGAGATAGCTCTTGATCCGCGTCAGCGCCTCGACCAGCCGCCGGTTTCCAACGGCGAAACCCATGCGCCAGCCCGGCATCGAATAGGTCTTCGAGAGCGAGGTGAACTCCACCGCGCATTCCATCGCCCCCGGCACCTGCAGGATGGAGGGCGGGGGCGTGCCGTCGAAATACATCTCCGCATAGGCCAGGTCCGACAGCACCCAGACCCCGTGCTGCCGGGCCAGCGCAACCAGCGCGCCGTAGAAGTCGAGGTCGCAAACCTGCGCCGTCGGGTTCGATGGGAAGTTGACGATGATCGCGACAGGTGCAGGCACGCTGTGATGGATCGCCCGGTCGACCGCGCGCAGATACGCTTCCGGGTCGAACCGCCCGTCCTCCCCCAGCGCCGGGATATGCCGCAGCGCCCCGCCCGCGATCATGAAGCCGTAGGGGTGGATCGGGTAGCTCGGGTTCGGCGAAAGGATCACATCGCCCGGCGCGGTGATCGCCATGGCGAGGTTTGCCAGCCCCTCCTTCGAGCCGAGCGTGGCGATCACCTCCGTCTCCGGGTCCAGCCCCACGCCGAAGCGACGCTCGTAATACGCCGCCTGCGCGCGCCGGAGACCCGGGATACCCCGCGACGCCGAATAGCGATGCGTGCGCGGCCGCTGCACGGTCTCGACCAACTTCTCCACGATGTGGGCTGGTGTGTCCTGGTCCGGGTTGCCCATCCCGAAATCGATGATGTCCCGCCCCTCGGCCCGAAACGCCGCCTTCAGCCGGTTGACCTCGGCGAACACGTATGGGGGCAGGCGCTTGATACGGTAGAATTCTTCGGACATGGGCAGGCTTCGGCAGGTTGCTTCGGGGACGGCGCTCATAGCATGGCGTGTCTCTGATTGAAGCCCCAACGCAATTTTCGTGCAGGCGCAGCGGTAGCGCCCGTTCAGCGCCCCACCACACGCGGCCCGGTATCCCCTTCCCAGTAAACCGCGTCGAGTGCGGTCGGATGGCGGAACACCGTGATCGTGCTGCCCACGGGCACGCCGGAGAAATCCCCCCTCGGCCCCATCCAGGAGCGATGCTCGCTTCCGTCGTCCGGCATGCGCCAGACAAGCCTGAACTGCCGCCGCTCGTTGATTTTCACATTCGTGCGGGCAACCGCGACGACCGACGCTTGGATAACCGCACCCCGGTCTCGCGCCGCGATGGCCTCCTGGGTCTCCATGAGGCTCGAGACCAGATAGCCGATCGCCGGCACCGCGAAGAGAAGGCCCACGCCGATGCACACCGTCGCACCCGCCCCCGCCCGGCCCTGCTCGATCTCCGCGACCGACGGATCATCGGGCAGGTAGCGAACCGAAACGGCGTCCCCCACCGCGACTTTCTTGTAGAAGGCCCCGCTGGCCGGCATCGTCTCGGTCCGCGTCTCACCCAGCCCCGTCCGGAAGGTGAAGGTCACGCGGTAGCCGTCGCGGCGCCGCATGCCCTTGCGACGCAGCCCGCGCGCTCGGGGCTCTTCGACGTCGTCATCGTCGGAGAGCACCCACTCCTTGTCGACAACCTTGCCCCTGGCCGTCATGCCGCGCCGCTTCAGCTCCCGCCCACGCCCTCGCAGCACCAGACCGAAATAGAAGACAAGGCCACCGATCGCCCCGAAGATCAGTGCGAAGATCTCCAGAAGGCCGGTGAGCTGACCGAGAAGGGTGATCGGTTCGGTTTCCATCCCGCCCCCGTGAAGGACGTGCCCCGGGTGCCGCGTCCTATCGGCCGAGCTTGCGGCGATCCGCTTCCGAAAGCACCGGCTGGTTCAGCTCCACGGCAGCAGCGTTCTGCTCCGCCGCGGCGGCATTGAGCTCCACCTGCAGCGCCACCCCCTGCGCCGGGTCCGGCACGGTCGCCGAATAGGACCCCACCGGCGGGGCCGAGGGCACGTCGACGAGCCTGGGCCAGGGTGCCTCGGCGGTCTCTGCCCGCTCGGGTACATCGTACTCCCCGAAAAGCTCCACCGTCCCGCAGGATGAGAGCACGAGCACGAGCCCGGCGGTAGCGATGGCGGCAAGGCGCATGTTACGTACCTGACAAAGATCAAGGGCGCGATGGTTCGAGGACTGTAGCGGTAGCGCCGGGCGTTCACCAGCTGCCTCGCGCAGCACGAAAATAAGTGCGGCGTGAAGCGCACGCATTGGTCGGGCCCAGGCCCGTGAGGAGGAAGCGATGGCGAAGGACGAGACGCACGGCGCAGCCGCGGCCGCGACCACACCCACTCTGGCGGACCGGCTGCATAAGCTCTCGG
Source organism: Pseudomonadota bacterium (assembly GCA_038526025.1). Taxonomy (GTDB): domain Bacteria; phylum Pseudomonadota; class Alphaproteobacteria; order Rhodobacterales; family Rhodobacteraceae; genus Thermohalobaculum. The sequence goes on along the minus strand of JBCBHB010000142.1, from coordinate 3,814 downwards.
CCCGCTCTCAGAGTGTCTGGATGCAATCGCTCGACCGGGCGATCGACGACATCACGACACTGCGGCCGGACCCGCTCAACACCGCACCCGCCATGGCGCGCCTGGCCTTCGGCTACATGGACCAGCCGCAGCGCGCCATGGAGGCGGGCATGAAGTTCTGGTCGGCTCAGGCCGATCTCTGGCTCCGGTCCTGGCAGCGCGTTCTCAACGGCGAGGCCGAACCCGCGAAAGCCCCGGCGCGCGGCGATAAGCGCTTCAAGCACGAGGCCTGGGATGAAAACCCGGTGCTCGATTACCTCAAGCAGTCCTACCTGCTGACCGCGGGCTGGCTGAAGGACCAGGTGGCCAGCGCCGACGAGCTTTCGGTACAGGACCGCAAGAAGCTCGATCTGGTGGTACGCAACTTCATCGAAGCCCATGCGCCGTCGAACTACCCGGCACTGAACCCCGACGTGATCGAGGCGACCATCGAGGAGAAGGGCGAGAACCTGCTCCGCGGCCTCGAGCATCTGGTGCGGGACATCGAGCAGGGCGAAGGCCATCTCCGCATCCGCCAGACCGACATGGAAGCGTTCCATGTGGGCGGCAACATGGCCAACACGCCGGGCAGCGTGGTCTTCGAGAACGAGGTCATGCAGCTCATCCAGTACGCGCCGACCACCGAGAAGGTGAAGTCGCGCCCGCTCCTGATCTGCCCGCCCTGGATCAACAAGTTCTACATCCTCGACCTCAACGAGAAGAAGTCGATGATCCGCTGGCTCGTGGCCCAGGGCTATACGGTCTTCCTCATCTCCTGGGTCAATCCGGGCCCCGAGCAGAAGGACGAGACCTGGGCGAGCTACATGCGCAAGGGCGTCTACACCGCGCTCGACAAAGCGCTCGAGGAGACCGGCGCGGACAAGGCCAACATCGTCGGCTACTGCATCGGCGGCACGATGCTGGGCACCACGCTCAGCCACATGAAGGCGACCGGGGACGACCGACTCGCCTCTGCCACCTTCTTTACGACGCAGCTCGATTTCTCGGATGCCGGCGAACTCCAGGCCTTCGTCGACGACGAGGTGCTCTCCAACATCCGCGAGGTGGTTGAGGAGCACGGGTACCTCTCCTCGGAGAACATGTTCAACGCCTTCAACTGCCTGCGCGCGTCGGATCTGATCTGGAGCTTCGTGATCAACAACTACCTGCTGGGAAAGGAAAACTTCCCGTTCGACCTGCTCTACTGGAACTCCGACAGCACGGCGATGCCGGGCCAGGTGCACCTCTGGTATCTCGACACGTTCTACAACCAGAACGCGCTCGCGAAGGGTGAGCTGGAGCTGGATGGCGTGAAGCTCGACGCCGGCACGGTTTCCCTGCCCTGCTATCATGTCGCCACAGTCGAGGATCATATTGCACCTGCGGCGAGTGCGTTCAGGGCCGCGAAGTTGCTCGGCAGCCGCAGCCAGAAGTTTGTGCTGGCGGGGTCCGGGCACATCGCGGGTGTCGTTAATCCCCCGGCCGCGGGGAAGTACCAGTACTGGACCAAGACGGGTCTCAAAGGGGACACGCTGGACGCATGGCGCGACGGCACGAAGGAAACAGCCGGCTCCTGGTGGGGCGACTGGGATGCTTGGCTGACCAAGCAGTCCGGCCCAGCCGTGCCTGCGCGCGAGCCGGGCGCCAAGCTTGGCCGGGTCGAGCCGGCCCCGGGGACCTATGTGCGCAAGCGCGCCGCGATGAGCTGACCTGCTTGGGCGCATCGATATCCATACAGCGAGGAACGCGTTCCCGGGCCCTGGGGAGGGCCTGGGCGCGCAGCAGCCCGAGGGGGAAATGCGGGCTGCACCCGGGCGGAATGCCCGGGCGAATGGGGGGAAGACCGCAATGAAGATCGCCGCCTGGCCGAGGGGAACGGCCATAATCGCCTGTCTGTCCGCAGCGCTGCTTGCCCTGCCGGCCGCTGCGCAGGAGGCGCCCGATGAAACGGTGGCGGCGGGTTGCGAGGGGCCCTGCACCATCACGGGCGGCGCCTACGTGTTGCGGCTGCCGGAGGGTGCTGGACCGCATCCTGCGATCATGCTGCTGCACAATGCCGGTGAGACGGCTGATGCCGTCGCCACCTCCCCGCTTGTCGAGGAGGTCATGCTGCCCGCCGGCTTCGCCGTGATCGTCCCGCAAGGTCTCCCGCAGCGCTTCAGCGGCGATGTGGAGGCCCCCGGCTGGCGCCTTGCCGGCACCGAGACCGGTGGGCGCGACGATCTCACCTTCCTCGACATCGTGCTCACGGATGCAAGCGCCAAGCATGGGATCGACCGTGACCGGGTGCTTCTCACGGGCCATGGCCTCGGCGCTTCGCTGGTGTGGGAGGCGGCCTGTTTCGACCCTGAAGTCGCCAGCGCCTTCGCGCCCCGGGACGGTGGCTTCTGGGGCGACCTGCCGGAGGGCTGTGCGGCGCCCGTCCGCCTCATGCACATTCACGCCCCCACGGCCGATGGGTGGCCGCTCACCGAAGCTGCCGACGGAGCCGAAGGAGCCGCAAGCCAGCAGCCCATTCAGGCCCATCTCGCGCTCGCGCGCGAGGCCAATGGTTGCGGCGAGAGCCGGCCTCTCGAGACGACGCTCCCGGCGGGCCACGACGCGCTGACCTGGGATAGCTGCGAAAGCCCCAGCGACCTGCAGCTCGTGCTGCACCAGAGCGCCGGGAGCACCACCGAAGTGGTGATCCGGCACCTGCTGGACTGGTTCGCCGCCGGTACGACGACGAACTGAGGAACGAGAGCGAGGGCGGATTGAGAGCAGCAACCGGAGGAGCAGAAAGCGAACGTGCCGCGGGCGACCACCTATTCCTGAAACGGGATGCTTCGTTAAAGCGTTACGTTCTGAAAAGGGAATACTTGCCAATGGGCAAGGAATCCGGCCTCTTTCGTGCTTTGAGGCTGCCGAAGTCCGCAGAAGGGCGAGGGCGCGATGCAAACAGTTGACGAGCCACCGCGGCACCGCCCGACAAAGCGCGCCTCCCGGCGCGGAAAACCTGCGCTTCCCGCCGCCAAGGGAACGCTCGTCGCAGCCCTCCGCCGTCTCGGCGTGGAAGAGGGCGATTCCGTCATGGTGCACGCCTCCCTGCGGCGCCTCGGCCCCGTTGTGGGCGGGGCGCGCGGGCTGGTCGAAGCACTGATCGAAGCCGTCGGCGACCCGGGTCATCTCATCATGCCGGCCTATAGCCGCGATGCGCTGATGCCCGAGCTGCCTTCGGGCCTCAGCACCGAGGATTACGCGCATTACGAGGATGCCGTACCGGGTTTCGACCCGACCTTCTCGTCGTGCTTCCACCTCGGCGCCCTGGCGGAGACCTTCCGCTGCTGGCCCGGTGTCGTGCGCAGCCGTCACCCCATCCATTCGATGACCGCGCTCGGTCCCGAAGCACGCCGGATCGTGGCGCATCATCCGCGCGACTGGGCCTTCGGGCTCGACGGTCCCATGGGCCGGCTGGCGGAGCGCGGCTGCACCAAGGTGCTCCTCATCGGCGTCGGCTGGGAACGCTGCTCGGCCCTCCACACCGCCGAGACGATCGCGCGCTATCGGCGCCTTCGCGTCCTGCGCTACAAGGATACCTCCCGCGAACACCCCCGCTGGGTCCATGCGCGGGACGTGGCGGAGGACCGCGAAAACCTCTTCCCACTCGTCGGTAAGGGGCTCGATGCCCATCCCGCCATGGCGCGCAGCCCCATTGGCGCAACCGACGCCCGGCTGATCCCGCTCGACGATCTGCTCATGACCGCGGCACCGCTCCTCGCCCAGGCCGTGGGCGGCGGCAGCAATCCGTCAGGCGATG
>JBCBHB010000141.1:0-6862 GCA_038526025.1 Pseudomonadota bacterium | reverse complement strand
ATCGGCGCGCCCTCGGGGCCGGTGTCGAGCCGCGCCAGGGCCGCCTCGATCTCACCCTGCACCGAGGGCTGATCGGGTTGCCGCTGCCACCCGGCATAGGGCGCGCCGTTGTATTCGATCTGGAGGGCGTAGCGGGGCATGGGCGGGGGCCTAGCGCGCAGGCCCACGCTTGCCAAGCCTTCCAATTGCCCCTGTCCCCACCCCATATGGACGGGGAGACAGGGAAAGGCCCCCGAACGATATGGTGTTGAGAGACGGAGCGGATTGGGTGTTGCGCCAAATTGAGGGCGCACAGAGCGAGGTGAGCGAATTGTTGTTTGAGCCGGTGACCCGGCTTGGGGTGACGGGGCTGTCGCGCGCGGGCAAGACGGTGTTCATCACGTCGCTCGTGGCCAATCTGATGGACCGGGGGCGGATGAACCAGATGCGTGCGGTGGCCGAGGGGCGCATCTCGGCGGCCTATCTGGAGCCGCAGCCCGATGACGATGTGCCGCGCTTCCAGTTTGAGACCCACCGCGGCGCGCTCTACGCGGACCCACCCCATTGGCCCGCCTCCACACGCGCGATCAGCCAGTTGCGCCTGTCGCTGAGGACCCATGGGGGCGGGCTCTTGTCGGGTTTCACGGGCGCGCGGGCGAGCCACTTGGACATCGTAGATTATCCCGGCGAATGGCTTTTGGACCTCAGCCTGATCGACAAGGGATATGCCGATTGGAGCCGCGAGGTGCTGGCGCTGGCGGAGCATCCGGCGCGGGCTGGGCTCGGGGCGGAGTGGCGCGCGCTTATGGCTGAGACCGCACCCGGCGATGCGCTCGACGAGACCCGCGCGCAGGCGCTCGCCACAGCCTTTGCCGCCTATTTGCAGGAGAGCCGGGAGGCCGGGTTTTCCAACATCACGCCGGGGCGGTTTTTGCTGCCGGGTGATCTGGAGGGCTCGCCCGCGCTCACCTTTGCGCCGCTACCTCCCGGTGCGCCGGGCGGAGCGAAGTCCCTCTTCCGGGCGTTTGAGCGGCGCTATGATGCCTATCGGAGGCTCCTCGTGAAGCCGTTTTTCCGCGACCACTTCGCGCGGATCGACCGGCAGGTGGTCCTGGTCGATCTCTTGGCCGCGCTCGATGCCGGGCCAGCGGCTCTGGAGGATCTGCGCGCCTCCATGGCCGCCGTCCTGAGCGCGTTTCGGCCTGGGCGCAACACCTGGCTCTCCGGCCTTCTGGGCAAGCGGGTGGACCGGATCCTGTTTGCGGCCACCAAGGCCGATCACATCCACCACAGCCAGCACGCCCGGCTCGCGGGCCTGATGCAGGCTCTGGTGCGGGAGGCTGCGGACCGCGCGCAGTATAGGGGGGCTGCTGTGGAGGCCATGGCGATTGCGGCCCTGCGCGCCACGGTGGAGCAAGAGGTGACGCGCGGCGGTCGAGAGATTGGCGTGGTGCGCGGGCGTCAGGGGCAGGGGGCGGAGGCGGTGGTGCATCCCGGTGGCCTGCCCGATGACCCGACCCGGTTGCTGGCCGCGGCTCGCTCCGGCGCCGAGACCTGGCCCGAGGGCCTCGCCTATTCGGCCACACGCTTCCTGCCGCCCATCCTCTCCGCAGCACCTGGAGAGGGCCCGCCCCATCTGCGATTGGACCGCGCCGCCGAGTTTTTGCTGGGAGACCGCCTGTGACAGACCCGAACGCCCCCTTCACGCTGGACCCGGCCGATCTCCCACCCCCGGCGGAAACGCCACAAACCGCCGCCCAGCCCGATGCGCCGCCACCCGCGATGGTGCGCGCGGCAGGCTTGGGCCGGCGCCGGGGCGGGTGGCTGGGTAAGGTGTTCTGGGGCGCTCTGGGGGCGCTGGTGCTGGTGTTGGCCACGAATGCGCTGACGGTGACCATAAATGATTTGATCAGCCGCAACGCGGTGTTTGGTCAGATCGCGCTGGTGCTTCTGGGCCTGCTCCTCTTCACGGTTCTGATCGCACTCATCCGCGAGTTGGCCGCCCTTTCGCGCCTTGCCTCCGTTGAGACGGCCCGTGCGGCCAGCGTCGCGGCCCGCTCAGGCACCATGGCAGAAGCCCGCGCGGCGGCGGAGACGGTGGTGAAGCTCTACCGCAACCGCGCAGATGTGCGCTGGGGCAAGGCGGAGCTCGCGGGCCGAATGGCTGAACTCGTGGACCCGGACGCGCTGCTGGACGTGACCGAGCGCGAGCTCCTCGCTCCCCTGGACCGCGCCGCCGAGCAAGAGGTGGTTTCCGCCGCCCGGCAGGTGGCCACGGTAACAGCCGTGGTGCCCATGGCAGCGGCGGATGTTGTGGTGGCGCTGGTCACGAGCACCCGCATGATCCGCCGCATCGCCGAGATCTATGGCGGGCGCGCGGGCACGCTGGGCGCCTGGCGCCTCTTTCGCGCGGTGATGGCGCATCTGGTGGCCACGGGGGCGGTCGCCGTGGGGGATGACCTCATCTCGTCGGTGCTGGGGGGCGGCGTGCTCTCCAAGGTCTCGCGCCGCTTTGGCGAAGGCGTGGTCAACGGCGCGCTCACAGCCCGCGTGGGCCTTGCCGCGATGGAGGTGTGCCGCCCGATGCCCTTTGTGGCCACCAAACGCGCGAGCGTCACTTCTGTGGTGCAGCGCGCGCTCACAGGGCTCTTCAACGGTCGCGGTTGAACTCGGCCTGCTCGATGGAGAAGAGGCTGCGCTCCAGCGGCATCCCGCGCTCCATGCTCTGCAACTCGACGATGGTGGCCCGCCCGCTCTGATCCACCGTCACCCATTCGGTGAGCGCGAGCGGATCCTCGCGGAACACCATCGCCAGCGTGCCGATCTCGGGCTGCTCGGGGTCGCGCGCGGTGACCACGAGATGCCCCTCGCGCCGCTCCACCGCCTGCACGATCTCCTCGCGCTCCAACCGCAGATTGCGCTCAAGAAGCAGCTTCAGCGGCGTGCGGCCCAGCGGGTAGCGCTGGGTGGAGGTGCCGGGCACAGGGTCCACCACGCCAAGCCAGGTGCCATCGGCGATGATCACCGGCGGGTTCTCGCCATCATACTGGAAGCGCATCAACCCGGGCCGGTCGATCCAATAGCGCCCGGACACCACGGTCTGATCCGCGTTGAGCTGGCGAAACCTGCCTTGCGCGGTGTCAATCCCGTTGATGTAGTCCGACAGCAGAGACAGGTCCGCGCTCGACTGCCCAAATGCAGGCGCGGCAAAGGCGGCGGCCGTGAGGCTTATAAACATACGACGTTTCATACCCCGAACATGCCCCTCCCGCGCCCGCGATAAAACCCCGGTGCGCCTCACATCCGCGCCAGCTTGTGTTTCATCTTGGTTCAAATACTTGCCCGCCGCAGGCGCGCTGTCGTGGGATTACCCACGTTCGGGCACGAGTATCTCCCGCTTGCCGACCTTGTTGGCCGGGCTCACCACGCCCTCATCCTCCATCTGCTCCACAAGGCGCGCGGCCTTGTTGTAGCCGATGGCGAGCTTGCGCTGGATGTAGCTGGTAGAACACTTGCGATCCCGCGCGACGATAGCGACGGCTTGGTCATAAAGCGCGTCCTCGCCATTCGTGTTGCCGCCGAGACCCAGCACCAGATCGATGTCGCTCTCGGCCTCTTCATCCGGGCCGTCCACCACGCCGGAGACGTATTGCGGCGCGCCGAGCGCCTTGAGATGCGCCACGACCTCTTCGACCTCTTCATCCGAGCAGAACGGCCCGTGCACGCGCGTCACCCGCCCGCCATTGGCCATGTAGAGCATGTCGCCCTGGCCCAGTAGCTGCTCCGCACCCTGCTCGCCGAGGATGGTCCGCGAATCGATCTTGCTCGTGACCTGAAAACTGATTCGCGTCGGGAAGTTCGCCTTGATCGTGCCGGTGATCACATCGACTGAAGGCCGCTGCGTGGCCATGATGAGGTGGATCCCGGAGGCGCGCGCCATTTGCGCGAGGCGCTGGATGCAGGCTTCAATCTCCTTACCTGCGACCATCATCAGGTCGGCCATCTCATCGACGACCACCACGATGTAGGGCATTTTCTCGGGCGCGAATTCCTCCGTCTCAAACACAGGCTCGCCGGTGTCGTCGTCAAAGCCGGTCTGCACCGTGCGGGTGAACGCCTCGCCCGCCTGCAATGCGGCCTCCACGCGGGAGTTGTAGCCGTCGATGTTGCGCACGCCCATCTTGGACATCTTACGGTAGCGCTCCTCCATCTCCGCGACCGTCCATTTGAGCGCCACAACGGCCTTTTTCGGGTCCGTCACAACAGGAGAGAGGAGATGCGGGATACCGTCATAGACGCTGAGTTCCAGCATCTTGGGGTCAATCATGATCATCCGGCACTCCTCGGGCGAAAGCTTGTAGAGGAGGCTCAGGATCATCGTGTTGATCGCAACGGATTTGCCGGATCCGGTCGTGCCTGCGATCAGAAGGTGGGGCATCTTGGCGAGGTTCACGATGACGCTTTCGCCGCCGATATCCTTGCCAAGGGCCAAGGGCAGTTTGTGCTGGCCGTCGCCATAGGCGCGGGTGGAGAGAAGCTCGCGCAGGAACACCGTCTCGCGGCTGTCATTGGGCAGCTCGATGCCGATGATCTTGCGGCCTGGCACGGTGGAGACGCGGGCGGCCAGCGCTGACATGGAGCGTGCGATATCGTCCGAGAGGCCGATCACCCGGCTCGCCTTGAGGCCAGCGGCGGGCTCCAACTCGTACATCGTCACCACGGGGCCGGGGCGCACTGCGGTGATCTCGCCGCCGATGCCATACTCGTCGAGCACGGCCTCCAGCATCTTGGCGTTCTGGCTCAGCGCCTCGTCCGACGAGGGCCCCCGCTCGATGCGCCGGGGCGTGGCCAGGAGCGAGAGGGGTGGTCCGTCATAGGGCCCCGCGGCATCGGGCACGTCGAGTGCGAGGGCGGGCTGGGCCTCGGCCTGGGCCTTGCGGGAGAGGCCGGGCTCGCGGCGGGGCGGGTGCTGCACGCGGGTGATGTGCTCGGGGATCGCGTCGCGCACAGGGGCGGGCTCGGCATAGATGTCGGCCTCATCCTCGTCATCAAACACGTCCGGTTCGGGCGCTTCCTTGAGGCGCTGGAGGCCGGAGGTGAGGCGGGCCATGAGGCGCGCGCGGCCATCCTCCTCCTCCGCGCTCGCGGCGTGGGGGCGCTCGGCGGTGAAGGCGGCTTCGGCGGGCTCGCCGGTCTCAAAGCCGGGCTCGTGGCGCAGGGTGGTGTAGACCTCGCCATCGTCCTCCACGGGGCGCGCGGCGCGGCGGCGGTGCAGCAGGTGCATCAGCCCGCCGAACGCAAACATCACGAGGGCTGCGAGCCAACCGAGCATCACCACCAGAGCGATGCGCGCCGTGCGCAGGCCGCGCGCGAAGGTGCTGAGGGCGGATCGTGTCTCGCGCCGGTTCATCCCAAGGGCGGCGGCGAGCATCCAGAGCGACGCGATGGCCAATGCCAGCGTGAGGGCCAGAAGCGTCCAGCGCAGGGTCTCGGGCGCACCCAGAAGCGGCAGGAGGCGGGTGAAAAGGTCATCCCCCAGAATGCCGCCCAAGCCCCCGGTGCCGCCCCAGGAGGGGCCGGGCACATGGGTGGCGGCGAAGAGGCAGAGGAGCGGGATGGCGAGAGGGAGCAAGAGCGCGCGGATCACGCGGTCCGCGCCCTTCAGGAGCGTCAGGCGCAAGCCCCAGGTGAGGCCCGCCAGCGGCAACACCCACGCGCCAAGGCCGAAGACGCGCAGGAGGATGTCCGCCCCATAGGCGCCGAGCGTGCCGAGAAGGTTGGTGGGCGCATGGCTCACAGCGTTGAAGAGGTTGGGGTCTGTGGGGTTGTGGGAGACGAGCGCCAGCAGCACCAGCCCGCCCAGCCCCAGCGCCGCGATGCCGCCCGCGCGGGTGAGGGTGGCGCGCAGGGCATCCGTCACCCGGGTTTCGGTGAGCGGATCGGTGCGGTTGTTCATCGCAAAGAAGGTCATGGCGCAAACTCCGGATGGGTTTGGAGGGTGGCGGTGAGAGCGGTGAGCCCGCGCTCGATCTGCGGCAAGGCGGCCACGAGAGCGACGCGAATGTGCCCCGCGCCGGGATTGCCGGTGCCGATGCGGGCTTGGGTGTCGCGCGCAAGGTAGCGGCCCGGCAGGAGGCGCACGCCGTGCTCGGCCCAGACGGCGCGGGCAAAACCCTCGTCATCGGCCACGGGCAACCACAGGAAGAACCCGGCCTGTGCGGGGCGGTAGCCGGGCCAACCCGCGAGGATGCGATCGGCAGCGTCGAACTTCTCCGCGTAGAGCGCGCGGTTTTCCACCACATGCACTTCATCGCGCCAGACGGCGGCGGCGGCGTGTTGGGCCGGGAGCGGCATCGGCGCGCCCGCGTAATTGCGCAATTGCTTGCAGGCGGCCACGGATTTAGGCCCACCCGCGAGAAAGCCCGAGCGCAGGCCCGGCAGGTTGGAGCGCTTGGAGAGGGAGTGGAAGATCATCACCCGCTCGGGGTCAGCGCCCATCTGATGCGCGACCTCCAGAGCGCCTGCGGGCGGCGCATCGCGGTAAATCTCGGAGTAGCATTCATCGGCGAAGATACGGGCATCTAATCGCTCGGCGAGCCCGATGAGGTCGCGCCAATAGGTGGCGGACGCCACGGCGCCCTGCGGGTTGGAGGGCGAGCACATGTAGATGAGCGCGGTGCGCTCCAGAAGGTCCGCCGGGACCGCCTCGAAATTGGGGAGATAGTCGGTGCTGGCATCGGCGGGCACGTAGATCGGCTCAGCACCAGCCGCGAGGGCGGCGACGGCGTAGCATTGGTAGAAGGGGTTGGGCAGCAGCACGACGGGGCGCGCGCCGCCTTTCTCTTCCGGGCAGAGCGCGAGGCAGGAGTTGAAGAGGCCCTCT
>JBCBHB010000140.1:0-6907 GCA_038526025.1 Pseudomonadota bacterium | reverse complement strand
CACGGGCAGCGCGCTGTCGCGCATCCCGTGGCCGAGCGGAACTGGAAAGGCCCCGCCTCCAATTCGGCCGAGCAGCCGGTCTACAGCTTCTTCGGCGCCACCGAGGATGCGTGGATCGGCAAGATCTGGCCCCGCGGCCGCGCCTGGGAGAACTCGCTCAGCCGCGCCGAGATCACCGACAATTTCTGCAACGCCTGGTCGGGCGGCTTGAACTTCCTCAACTGGGGCTATTCCGGCTCCGAGGTGTCGATCGATCCCAACGGCGATGTCTTTCCCTGCTGCCTGAAGACCAAGGCCCCCCTCGGCAACCTCACGGAGGAACCGCTCGAGGGCATCATCCGCTCGCTCGCCGGCCATCCGGCGCTGGAAGCGCTCAGCATGGGGCATCCGGAGCGCATGGGCCTCTCGCACGGCTGGGACGTCGCCACCTTCCTCGAGAAGTCCCGCACCACCCGGCCCGACGGCGCGCCCTACCGAAACCTCTGCATCGGGTGCGACCGGTTCCACGAGGACGTCCTCGCCCCAATTCTCGGAGAGATCCGGGCCCGCCGCCTCGGCCAGCGCGCCGCTGCAGAGTAACGCCCAGGCGGGGCCACAACCCCGCCTCCCTTAACGGTGGGCGGCCCCCACCCTATCGCGAGCCACCACACCATGAACCGTATCCTCGCCGCCCTCGCAGCCCTGGTTGCAGCCCCCTTCGTTGCGCAAGCCGAACCGGTTCCGAAACCGGCAGACTGGCCGAGCGTCCTCGCCGAGGCGCAGGGGCAGACGGTCTACTGGCATGCCTGGGGCGGGGATCAGCGCATCAACGCGTTCATCGACTGGGCGGGTGACGAAGCCGAGGCACGCTACGGGGTCGAGGTCGTCCATGTGAAGCTCTCGGACACCGCCGAAGCCGTCTCCCGCGTCCTTGCCGAAAAGGCGGCCGGCACGCTTACCGGCGGCGCGGTGGATCTCATCTGGATCAACGGTGAGAATTTCGCCGCCATGAAGGAGAACGACCTGCTGTTCGGCCCCTGGGCGGAGGACGTGCCCAACTGGCAATTCGTGGACGTCGCCGGGAAACCGACGGTGGTGAACGACTTCACGGTGCCGACCGATGGCCTGGAGGCCCCCTGGGGCATGGCCCAGATCGTTTTCTACCACGACACCGCGATCACGCCTGAGCCGCCTCGCTCGCTCGCCGCTCTGCTCGACTGGGCGAAAGCCAATCCCGGCCGCTTTGCCTATCCCGAACCGCCCAACTTTCTCGGCACCACGTTCCTCAAGCAGGCGCTCTACGGTCTCCTCGACGATACGAGCATCCTGGCGGCCCCGGTCGACGAAGCGGCCTATGCCGACACGGTCGCCCCCCTCTGGGCCTATCTCGATGCGCTCACCCCGCATCTCTGGCGCGAAGGCCGGGCCTACCCGCAAAACGGCGCGCGGCTGCGCCAGCTCCTCGCCGATGGCGAGATCGAGATCGCCTTCAGCTTCAACCCGGGCGAGGCCTCCTCCGCCATCGCGAACTTCGAGCTGCTCGAGAGCGTGCGCACCTACATTCTCGAGCGCGGCACCATCGGGAACACCAGCTTCGTCGCGATCCCGTTCAACGCCAACGCCGCCGCCGGTGCGATGGTACTGGCGAATTTCCTGATGTCGCCCGAGGCGCAGGCCCGCAAACAGGACCCGGCCCATTGGGGCAACGGCACCGTTCTCGATGTCGCGGCCCTGCCGGCTGAGGACCAGGAACGGTTCGCCGCCATCGACCTTGGGCCCGCAACGCTGCCGCCCGAAGAACTGGTACCCGTCCTGCCAGAGCCGCATCCGAGCTGGATGGTCCGCATCGAGCGCGACTGGGCCGAGCGCTACGGCGTTGGGCAGTAAGGCCAGCGCCGGAGCTTCCCAGAGCCGCTTCGCCGCCCGCGCCGAGGCGGGCCTCCGTCTCGCCCCGGCCTTCACGCTCCTCGTCATGCTGGGGCCGGTGGCCGCGGGCATCCTCGGCACCCTGGGGCCGGCCTTCGGCTGGTTGCCCGCCCTCGGCGCAGACACGCCGGGCTTTGCCACCTTCCGGGCGCTGCTGAGCGAGCCAGGCATCGGCATCTCGATCAGGCTTTCGCTGGTCACGGGTCTGGCCGCAACCGCCATCAGCCTTGCCATCACCCTTCTGGTCGTCGCCGCGCTGCAGGGAACCCGGGCCTTCGGCGTGATCGAGCGGCTGCTCTCGCCGCTCCTCGCCGTCCCCCACGCCGCCGCAGCCTTCGGACTGGCCTTCCTCATCGCGCCCTCAGGCTGGATCGCACGGCTGCTCTCGCCCTGGGCCACAGGCTGGGAGAGGCCGCCCGACATCCTCACCGCGCAGGACCCCGCCGGCCTGGCGCTGATCGCCGGACTGGTGATGAAGGAGGTGCCGTTCCTCCTCCTCATGACGCTCGCCGCGCTGAGCCAGGCGGACGCACGGCGGCGGCGCCTCGCAGGGCTCTGCCTCGGCTACGGGCCCATAGCCGCGTGGTTCTACGGCGTTCTCCCCGGTCTCTATGCGCAGATCCGCCTGCCGGTCTACGCGGTGCTGGCCTACTCGATGTCGACGGTCGAGGTGGCGATGATCCTTGGCCCGACCACACCGGCACCCCTCTCCGTCCGCCTTGTCGACTGGATGAACGACCCCGATCTCGGCCTCCGCCTCGTGGCCGCGGCGGGTGCGGTGCTGCAGATGCTGCTGGTTGCGGCCGCACTGGCCCTGTGGCGCCTTGGAGAGATGGCCGCCGCCCGTCTCGGGCACCGCCTCGCCGCGAGCGGCCGGCGCTTCCGCGCGGACGGCTGGCTGCGCCTGAGCGCCGGCGTCCTCGCCACGCTCTGCGCCGCCGCGGTCATCCTCGGCATTGCAGGGCTTGCCTTGTGGTCCTTCGCCGGCCTCTGGCGCTTCCCCGAAGCGGTGCCCGACACGCTGACGCTGCGCAGCTGGGCGCGGCATGGCGAAGGGCTGCTGGCGCCGGCGGGCAACACCTTCGTCATCGGCGTCGCCTCGGCAGCCATCGCCGCCCTTCTGGCCATCGCCTGCCTCGAGACCGAGCACCGCTACGGCCAGCGCCCGACGAGCCGCAGCCTGTGGCTGCTCTACACACCCCTGCTCGTGCCGCAGACGGGGTTCCTCTTCGGCCTCCAGATCAGTGCAAGCGCGGCAGGGTTCGAGCGCGGGCTCGTGCCGGTTATCGCCACCCACCTCGTCTTCGTGCTGCCCTACGTCTTTCTCTCCCTCTCCGGCCCCTGGCGGGCATGGGATACGCGGCAGGGCCTCGCCGCCGCCTGCCTCGGCGCCTCGCCCTGGCGCGTGCTGCTCGCCGTGCGCCTGCCCATGCTGCTCGCCCCGCTCCTCACCGCCTTTGCCGTGGGCTTCGCCGTCTCCGTCGGCCAGTACCTGCCCACCCTGCTCATCGGTGCAGGCCGCGTCGCCACCCTCACCACCGAGGCCGTGGCCCTCTCCGCGGGCGGAGACCGGCGGCTCATCGGGCTCTACGGGCTGGCCCAGGCGGCAGCCCCCCTGCCCGCCTTCGCCCTGGCCATCGCGTTGCCCGCCCTCCTTTTCCGCCACCGGCGGGGTATGACGGTGGCGCAATGACCACCCCTACGCCAACCACAGGGCGCCTCGTGCTCGAGAACCTCACCGTCAGCCTCGCGGGCGAACGGCTCGTGGAAATCGATGCGGCCGTGGACCCAGGGGAGATCCTGACAGTGATGGGCCCCTCGGGCTCAGGAAAGTCCACCCTGCTCGCAGCCATCACCGGCACACTGGCCCCCGCCTTCACCATGACGGGCCGGGTCCTGCTGGATGGTTCGGACATTTCCCTCCGGGCCACCCATCGCCGCGGCATCGGGCTCATGATGCAGGACGACGTGCTCTTTCCCCACCTGTCCGTGGGCGCAAACCTCGCTTTCGGCCTGAGCGCATCGGTGCGCGGCGGAGAGGAGCGGCAGGCGCGTGTGGAGGCAGCCCTCGCCGCTGCCGGGCTCGAGGGAATGGCCGCGCGGGACCCCGCAACACTCTCGGGTGGCCAACGCAGCCGCGTGGCGCTCATGCGCGCGCTCCTGGCCGAGCCGCATGCGATCCTGCTCGACGAGCCATTCTCGAAGCTCGACGCCGGGCTGCGCGCCCAGATCCGCGGCTTCACCTTCGATCAGATCCGCGCAGCCGGCCTCCCTGCGATGCTCGTGACCCATGATCGCGATGACGCGAACTCAGCCGGCGGGCGCATTCTGCCGCCTCGCCCAACCGCGTGAGAGAACCCTCATGATGACGGCGCTGGCCGGGAGTGTGGGATTCGAACCCACGGAGCCCTTGCAGGCTCGGTGGTTTTCAAGACCACTGCATTCGACCGCTCTGCCAACTCCCGCGCCAGGGCACTCGCATAAACCCGCGGGCCACGGCCCTGTCAACGTCACGTGCTTCCCTGCACCCGACCCATCGCCTAGGGTCCCCGCGCAATGCAAGCCGCCGAGTGAGATGACAGAATGCACGACGCAGCGCGACGCATGAGGTTGACCTTAGGGTCACGCCCAGTCCGGTTCAGCGGCCCCGCGGCCGGTGTCGCGCCCTTCCTCCTCGCCAGCCTCTTTCTCGCCCCCGGCTGCATGGAGGCGGCGGGAACAGGCACGGCGGCGAGCACCACGACCAGTGGCGCCGAGACGACAACCCCGGCCGCGCTCCCCGGAACCGCGGCCCTGCCCGCAAGCTTCACCGGCCCGCCGCTGGTCGACCCCGCACTCTACGCCGAACCGCTCGAGGGGCCGATCTTTTCCGGGCTCGAGCCCCGCCCGGACATCTTCGAGACACGCGACACGGTGCGCTGGCGCGGACAGCAGACGCTCGCGGGCATCTGGATCGCCCATCCCGCGGCGCCGCCCGCCATACGCGCCCGCTTCATCAACCCGGACAATGGGCGCGGCGCGGACGGCGCGCTCGTGCGCCGCGCGGGCGCCGAGGCGCCGCTGATCTCCTCGGAGGCGGCCGAGGCGCTGCAGATTCGCCCGTTCCGCGACGTCGAGGTCGTGATCGTGGCGGTGGATCTGCCCACGGTCATCGCGGTCGGCGAGCCCGGCGACCCGCAGACGCTGTCGGACGCCAGCATCGAGGACGGCACCGATCCGCTCGCCACGCCGGAGATCGGCGACGTCGTCGCCAACGCCCAGCTAGAGACCGCGACCGAAAGCCTCGCCGGGGACGAGGCGGCCGGGCGGGACGACATCGTCGTGGCCCAGAGCACCACGGAGGAGCCGGCGTTCCTCTCCGAAGCCGAAGACGCGATCGATGAGCTGCAAGGCCCCGTGGTCGAAGCCGAGCCCACTAAGGAAACGGATGAAGGCGACGACGAAGGCTGGCAGTGGGCGGAGGAGACCGACGACACGGTGGCTGAAGAGGCTACTGACGACCTTGAGCAGAACCGCGTGATCAAGATCGACGGGCCGGCCGCGCCGATCGAGGCGCCTGACACCGCGCCCGTCGTGACCCAGTCACCCTCCCCCGGTGCCTCGGAACCAGAACCCGCCGAGGAGCCTTCGCCGGAGCCCGAGCGCGCGGCGGAGCCAGAGCCCGCGCCGGCACGCGAGCCAGAGCCGGAGCCGGAGCCAGAGACAGAGCCAGAGCCGGCCCCAAGCACCGCGGCGGCACCGGCCGAGGCCGCGGAAGAGCCGACGCCAGAACCCGAGCCGGCGCCAGAACCGGTCGAGCCGGAGACGACCGAGCCGCCGGCCCTCGTCGAAACCCCGGCCCCGGCGCCGGAAGCCGAAGCGCCGGCGCCCGACGCCGAGGAATCTGCGCTCGCCCGGCCGTTCGTGCAGGCCGGCGTCTTCTCTGTCGAGGGCAACGCGCAGCGGGTCGTCGCAACCCTGCGCTCGGCCGGTCATGG
Organism: Pseudomonadota bacterium; assembly: GCA_038526025.1. Lineage (GTDB taxonomy): Bacteria > Pseudomonadota > Alphaproteobacteria > Rhodobacterales > Rhodobacteraceae > Thermohalobaculum. The sequence continues at coordinate 1,025 of JBCBHB010000140.1, read as the reverse complement.
CGGTCGGATCTCGAATGTCACGCTGCAGAGCGGCCCCGCCTTCCGGGTCGTCGCCGGGCCGTTCACGTCACGCGCCGACCGGCAGGACGCCATCCGGGTGCTGCGAAACCTGGGTATCGCGGACGCGGCCCCGACGCGGCGCTAGAAGCAGACGAGATCGGCTTCCGCCTGGGCCCGCCTCAGGTCGTCCACGATGGCCTTGTGCCGGGCCGAGCCGCGCATGGCCGCAACCCGCTCGCCCCCCACCTGCAAGGTGCGGAGCATGGTCTCGGCCTCCACGTAACGCTCATAGGTCAGAACGCCTGCGATATGGTCGATGGAGCAGCTGCAGCGTTCCAGCACCGCCCGGCTCTGTCCGTTCGCAGCCATGCAGCCGAGCACATAATCGGCGCGCGCAACCGTCGGATAGTCGCTCACAATCGGCTGGGCCAGGGCGGGCGGTAGCGCAGCGGCAATCAGCAGGGCGGCGATGCTAGGGTTTCGGGTCAAGGCGGATCTCCTCGAAATAGATCGCGCCGCCATCGGGCGCTTCCGTACCGGTCTCGGCCCCTGTCTGCGGGTCGACGCGCGGCCCCGCATCTGCCGTCATGGCGACCAGCATGCCGGGCGCTGCTTCGGCCACCACAAAGCGCAGCTCGATCGACGCGAACGGACCCATTCGGTCCGCGTTCTTGTCGCCTTCGAAGGGCCGCACGCTGAGCGCGCGCGCCGGCAGCCGCGCATTGCCGGCCGCAAGGATCATGGGCTGCATTTCCAGACGATCCGCCAGCGCCTCGCGGATCCGGTTGCGCAGGTAGAACGGGCTCCCCCCCGTCGCCCGGCTGACCGACCGGACGGTATTCTCCAGAAAGACCATCAGCAGCGGATTGCCCGGCACGCCCCGGAAGGGATCGAGCTGGCGCGCCGCGCCCTCCGCGTCGAGCACGATGCGCGTCACCGGGTCCGCCTCCGTCCCGTTCTCGACCGTGATGCGCTGGTCGAAATCCGGCCCGATGCGCGACGCATCGAACGTCCGGCGCGTATGG
>JBCBHB010000139.1:0-6926 GCA_038526025.1 Pseudomonadota bacterium | reverse complement strand
GCGATAGCCGGTATGATACTCCGAGAGCTTGTGCGAGAGCATCACATTCTGTGCGAAGGTGAGGCAGCGATTGGCGATGTACTTGTAGATCGGCATGCCGCCAGCAAGCGCGCCGATGCCGAGAATGCGCGAGCCGAGGACAACGTCGAACTCCCCGCTCGCGATCATCGAGGACATGGCGGTCACGAGCTTCGGCGAATACTGGTAGTCCGGGTGGACCATCACCACGATATCGGCCCCGCGATTGAGGGCCGTTTCGTAGCAAGTCTTCTGGTTGCCGCCGTAGCCGAGGTTCTGTGGGTGGCGCACGACGAAGATGCCGAGATCCTCGGCCACCTCGACCGTGTTGTCCGGGCTTGCATCGTCGACAAGGATCACGTCGTCGACCACGTCCATGGGCAGGTCGCGATAGGTCGCTCGCAAGGTTGCGGCCGCATTGTAGGCCGGCAGAACGACGCAGACGCGCTGTCCTAAAATCATAGCTTCCCCCGAGATTCGCCCCAGCGGAAGCTACTGGCGCACCAATGACCGGGCAATCGGTTTCTTGCGCTGCAAGATTGGCGTGCTCAGCGCGGGTGCTTGTCGTTCTCCTCGAGCAGGATGCGCGCCGCCTCGCCCTCCAGATCGTCATATTGCTGGCTGCGCAGGCTCCACAGGAACGCCGCGAGGCCGATGCCGCCGAGAAGGAGTGAAGCGGGAATCAGGATGCCGAGAATGGTCATGCGTCCGGTTTCCTTGAGGGGCTTTGCCGGAGGGCGTTGAGGGTAACGGCGATGGAGGAGCCGGACATGGCGAGCGCGGCGATCAGCGGTGTGACCAGCCCCGCCAGCGCAACCGGCACGGCGACGAAGTTGTAGACGGCCGCCATGGCGAAGTTCTGCCGGGCGCGCGCCTGGGCGGTGCGCCCTGCATCCAGGGCCTCGACGACGGCGCCGAGCTTCTCGCCTGTGAAGACCAGGGCAGCGGCGGCGCGAGATACATCCGCGCCCTCGGCAGGGGAGATGGAGACATGGGCGGTGGCCAGGGCCGGGGCGTCGTTGATCCCGTCCCCAACCATCAGAACGCGTGCGCCGTCGGCGGCAAGGGCCTCGAGCGCGGTCAGCTTCTCGGCGGGGCGCAAGCCGGCGCGGTACGTCGCGATCCCAGCCGCCTTCGCCGCCGCCGCCACGGCGCCCTCCGCATCGCCGGAAAGGAGCAGCACGCGCAGGCCTCTGGCGTGCAGCGCGGCAACCGTCTCGGCCGCATCCACCCGCAGCCGGTCTTCGAAACGGAAGGCGAGGGCCGGGCGGCCAGGGCGGGAAAGCCACACGGTGCTGCGCGTGCCATCGCTTTGGGATACGGCCTCCGCGGGTACCGCCCAGCCCGCCCGGCCAAGGCGGCAGGCCCCATCGGGTCCCTGTCCTTCAATCCCGTCCCCGGGGTGCTCGACGATCTCATCGAGCGCGGCGGGTGTCATGCCCCGTGCCTCCGCCGCGGCCGCCAGTGCGCGGGCCAGCGGGTGGCGGGAGGCCTGCGCCAAGGCAGCGGCCGCCGCCCAGTCTGCTGCGTCCGCTCCGGGCGCTTCCGCGAGGCTGGGGCGCCCCTCGCTTAGTGTGCCTGTCTTGTCGAAAACCACCGTGTCCGCCTCGGCGAGCCGCTCAAGCGCCGCACCGTCCTTGAGGAAGACGCCCTTCCGGAAGAGCCGGCCCGAGGTCGTCGCGTGCACCGCGGGCACGGCAAGCCCGAGAGCGCAGGGGCAGGTGATGATCAGCACCGCCGCGGCGATCATGATCGCGCGGTGCATGTCGCCATCCGTCCACCACAGCCAGCCCGCGAAGGCCGCGGTAGCCATGGCATGGACCGACCAAGCGTATTGCCGCGCCGCTACATCCGCCCATGCGTCGAGGCGGGAGCGGCCATGCTCCGCCGCCTCCACCAGCCGCGCGATGCCCGCCAGCAGGGTCGCCTCGCCCGTCGCGGTCACCCGCAGCGTAAGGGGCCCGGTGAGGTTCAGCATCCCGGCATGGACGGTATCGCCAGTCCCCGCAGGCTCCGGCACGCTCTCGCCAGTGACCATCGAGCGGTCGATATCCGAACGGCCGGCTTCCACGCATCCATCCGCGGGCACCCGCTCGCCCGGGGCGATGGCGAGCAGGTCTCCTGGCGATACCGCCTCTATGGCAACGGCTTCGCGCGACCCGTCGGTCCTCAGCCGTGTGGCGGAGCGGGCGGCGAGCGTCGCCAGCTCGGCGGCGGCAGAGCGGGCACGCGCGCGTGTCCGATGGTCGAGATACCGCCCGATCAGCAGGAAGAAGACAAGGCCGATCCCGGCGTCGAAATAGGCATGCACCCCGCCGATCATGGTCTCGTGGAGCGACACTCCGGCCGCGAGCCAGATGGCCACGGTGATGGGCACATCCATGTTGAGCCGACCGGCCGCCAGGGCGCGCACGGCCCCGGCGTAGAAGGGCCGGCCGGCAAAGGCGATGGCAGGGAGCGCGATCAGCCCCGAGATCCAGTGCAAGAGGTCCCGCGTCGCCCCCTCCGCGCCCGACCAGACGGCGACGGAGAGGAGCATCACGTTCATCATCGCGAAGCCCGCGACCCCGATGCGGGCGAGCAGGTCCCTACCCGGGGCGTCGCGCTCGAGCGCTGCCATCGCCGCCGCATCATAGGCCCGCGCCTCGTGGCCCAGCCCCTCCACCGCTGCCACCAGCGCGGCCGGCGCCTGCGCGGCGGGGTCGAAGAGCACCGTCAGCCGCTTGGCGGTCAGGTTCACGCGCGCGCTCAGCACGCCGGGCAAGGGGGCGAGGCCGCGTTCGAGCGTCGAGATACAGGCGGGGCAGTGGATCGTGGGCACCAGCAGGTCGAGCCGCGCCCGACCCTCGCCTTCGCTCCGAACGAAGCGCGCCGCCCCATCGCTTGCCGACGGCGGGCCAGCAAGCGCCGCCGCGGCACCGGCCGCACAACATCCGGCTGGGGCACCCCGTTCGGTTGCGGCCTCGAACGGCATCAGCCCGCGTCGCCCTTCGGCTTCGGCACCCAGAGCGGCGCGACCGCCTGCCATGGCCCCTCGCCACCCTTGATGCTGAGCGCGACCCGCCAGCTGCCGGAGGCGAGCGCGACGGGCGCGCCGTAGCCCGTGCCTTCGCGGGCCAGCGTCAGCGCCGTATCCGTGATGTCTCCGGCAGGGCGGCCCACCACAGCCTCGACGCGCAGGCCCTCCACCACAGCACCTTCGGCATCCAGCACCGTGACGTGCAGCGTCTCACCGTCATAGGCGGTGCTCACCTGCCAGCCCAGTGCCGCCTGCGCTGCCGCCCGGTCGTTCCAGCCCACACCGGCGCGGTAAGAGTTGTCCACCACCGTGCCCGGGAAGGTCCCGGTCGCGGCGAACAGCAGCGCCATGTTCGCGGTGATGATCACGCCGAAGGCGCACAGGGCGATGATCAGCACATGGCGGCCCTTGAGCTCCTTTTCAGGCCGGCCTGTCGTCCGCGCTGCGGAGCGGGGTGTATCAGCCATCGTCATTGCTCTGGTCCCCTGAATTGCGTGTCGTAGAAGGTACGGTCCCGCGTCTCGAGGTTCTCCACCCAGACGCGCACATCGAAGCGCTCCGGCATGCCGAACCAGGGTGGCGCCGTGAGGAAGAGCTTGAGGCGCCGCTGCTCCTGCGCCGCGATCTCGAGCTCCAGCCCGTCGAGCCCCTGCAGCGCCTGGCGGACCACGTAGTCCGCCGTCACGCCCACGCGGAAGGCGGCGGTGCTGTCGGTCATGTTCTGGATCTTGATGTCGTAGGCGTTCCGGATCTCTCCGTCCGAGAGCACGGTAAAGACCGGGTTGCGCTCGGGCGCCACGGTCAGGCCCACCTGGTCGCGCATGAAGAGGGTGACGACCATGGCCACGCCGATCAGCGACCAGAGGAAGAAGTAGAGGATGGTCCGCGGCCGAACGATCTTGCCGAGCATCGGCGCCGGGGCGGCGCCCGCACGCTCGGCCGACGCATCCTTCAGCGTGCAGTAGTCGATCAGCCCGCGCGGCTTGCCCACCTTCTTCATGATGTCGTCGCAGGCATCGATGCAGAGCGCACAGGTGATGCAGCCGATCTGCTGACCCTCGCGGATGTCCACGCCCGTGGGGCAGACATTCACGCAGGCATTGCAGTCGATGCAGTCGCCCATCTCCCCGCTGGCGCGCGGCGTTGCCGCCTGCTCCGGCATGCCCGGCTGCGGTATCGTCGGTGGGCGGTAGCCCATCAGCGGCCCGGCGGCGTCCGAGGCCTCCGCTGCCTCCGCATGGCGTTTGCGGTGCTTGCCCCGCGGCTCGCCCCGCCAGTCCTTGTAGGTGACGATCAGGGAATTCTCGTCGAGCATCGCGCCCTGAATGCGCGGCCACGGGCACATGTAGATGCAGACCTGTTCGCGCATGAAGCCGCCGAAGATGAAGGTGGTGGCTGTCAGCACGCCCACCGTGGCGTAGGCGACCGAGGGCGCTTGGCCCGTGAAGAGGTCCACGAACAGCGTCGGCGCATCGGCGAAGTAGAAGACCCAGGCGCCGCCTGTCGCCACCGCGATCAGCAGCCAGATGGACCATTTCAGCGCCCGCTTGCGCGTCTTGTCCGCGTCCCATTTGCGGTTCCAGAGCCGGTACTGCGCGTTCCGGTCTCCATCAACCCAGCGCTCCACATGCTGGTAGAGGTCCACCCAAACGGTTTGCGGGCAGGCATAGCCGCACCAGGCCCGCCCGAAGACGGAGGTGACGAGGAAGAGCCCAAGCCCCGCCATGATCAGAAGGCCGGCGACGTAGTAGAACTCCTGCGGCCAGATCTCGATCCAGAAGAAGAAGAACCGCCGTCCCACGAGGTCCACCAGCACCGCCTGATCCGGCAGCTCCGGCCCCCGGTCCCAGCGCAGCCAGGGGGTGACGTAGTAGATCCCCAGCGTCACGATCATCACGAACCATTTGGACCGCCGGAAGTTGCCGGTAACCGCCTTCGGAAACACCTGTTTCCGGTTCTCGTAGAGCGGCATGTCCTCGGACGTGGCCATCGTCTTCTCCGCGCAGGTCGAAAGCGGCGGCCCACGGGGGACCGCCTTCCCCTCATCCGTCGCCGATACGCGGCCGGCCGGCGTTGATCGGGATCAAGCCTGACCGAAGGGCCAGGTGCGCACCCGCCGCCTGCCTGCGGGCAAACCAGCGCATTTTCCGGGACGTTACGCGAACATGGAGGCTGAGCCCGCGCGTATCGGCGCTTGGAGCCGAACAGCGCGACAGTATGGCGCAGATCGATGGCGCGGGTCCGCAGCGCCCGGCATTACCGCTTGATCAGTATGATACATTGGTACATAAATACCAACATGAGATCAGCACCCGAACGCGTCCAAACCGGCATCCGCATCGAGAAGCGGCTCCTGAAGGTTCTCAAGGGCCTGGCGGAGCATCTCGACATGTCCGTCGGCGATCTGGTCGAGGGCATCGCGCTCCACAGCTTCGAAAACAAGCCGCCCTTCTCGGCGGAAACGCGCGCAAAGATCGCGCAGCTGAAGGAGGTCTACGACCTGGACTGGACGGCGGAGGACAGCCACCGCTTTCCGGACCCGGAGCAATGACCGCCCAGCACCTCCGGGACCTCCAGGACCTCGTGGCCCGGTTCGAGGCCCACGAGATCGATCCGGGCGCGTTCCATCATGCCGAGCATGTCTACGTGGCCCACGCGCTTCTTGCGAAACACGACTTCATCGATGCCACAGCGCTCTACGCCAAGGGCATCCGCGCGATTGCGGCGAAGGCGGGCGCGCTCGAGAAATTCAGCCTCACGATCACCTACGCCTTCATGAGCGTGATTGCCGAGCGGATGGCGGACGGGGATCGCGAGGACGCCGAAGCCTTTGCCGCAGCAAACCCCGACATCATGTCGAAGCACCTGCTCTCCGCCTGGTATGCGCCCGAGAGGCTGCACTCCAGGCTCGCGCGACAGGTCTTCCTGCTGCCTGACCTCCAGGCGCTAGAAAGCCGGGACTGACAAAAAATGCCCGGACGCGGCGATGGCCGGGCCCGGGCAGGTCGACAGGGAGAACTTGGGGCGGTGGGCGTTACTGCCCGCCGCCGAGGCTGTGTACGTAGATGGCCGCCTGCTTGATCTGCGCGTCCGTGAGGCGGTCAGTCCAGTTAGGCATCACGCCCGCCCGGCTGTGCGTGACCGTCTCGACGATCTTCTCCTTGGTTCCGCCGTAGAGCCAGATCGCGTCCGCGATGTTCGGGGCGCCGAGGCTGGGCTCGCCACGCCCTTCCTCGCCATGGCAGGCCGAGCAGTTGTCCACGTAGAGGGTGGCGCCCTCCTCGCTGCTTTCGGCACCGCCGGAGAGGCTGAGGACATGGTCGGCGACCGCCTCGATCTGCTCCTTCGTCAGGATCCCCATATCCCCGAAGGCCGGCATCTCGGAGTAGCGCGTATCGTCGTCGCCATCGTAGCGGATGCCGTGACGGATCGTGTACTCGATGTCGTCGAGCGTTCCGCCCCAGAGCCAGGCATCGTCCCGCAGGTTCGGGTAACCCGCCGCCTGCACACCCGCTGCGCCCGCGCCGTGGCACTGGGAGCAGTTGTTGCGGAAGATCGCGGCACCGCCCGCCTGGGAGAACTGCGCCAGCTCCGCATCCGCCGCCACCGCGTCGATGCTCATGGCGGCGATCCGGTCGGTATAGACGCTCTGCGCCTCCGCCGCCTCGGCGATCGCCTCATGCACCTCGCCGCGCGTCGAGTAGCCGAGAATGCCGGCCGTGGCGGAGTTCACCAGCGGCCAGGCCGGGTAGAGGATGGTGTAGAGCACGCCCCAGGCGATCGTGGCGTAGAAGGTCCACAGCCACCACTTCGGCAGCGGCGTATCCAGTTCCTTGATCCCGTCCCAGGTGTGTCCGGTGGTCTCGGTGCCGGTTTCCTGGTCGACTTC
>JBCBHB010000138.1:0-6937 GCA_038526025.1 Pseudomonadota bacterium | reverse complement strand
CGATGACGATCCTGATCGACCGTGTCGATCAGGATCGTCATCGGCGCGTCGACCGGCAGATCAGCCGTGAAGAGCTGGATATCGCGAAAGGAACCCACCGGCTCGTCGTTGATGCTGAGGATCCTGTCCCCGGGCATCATGCCCGCGTTGAAGGCCGGCCGGCCCGGGACCACCATCTCGATCTCGGCGCTCAGACGGTAGGCGACGCTGACCGTCCGCTCCGCCCCGTCGCGCTCCACCAGCACCTCGATCGGCTCGCCGTTCGAAACCTGGATCGCCCGGCGCACCTCGTTGAAATACTCGACCGGCTCGCCATCCATGGCCAGCACCCGGTCGCCCACCTCGAATTCAACGCTTGCCGGGGCATCGTCCGCGATGGCGCCGATCACGGGCTCGCCGCTCTCCTTGCCCATCGAGGTCGCCAACGCCGCGAAGAGCACGAAGGAAAGGGCGAAATTGAAGAACGGCCCCGCCGCCACCGTGAGCGCCCGGGCCCAGAGCGGCGCGTTATGGAAGGCCTGCCGTTGGTCCGCCACGCTCAGATGGCTGTCCTCGATACGCCCCGCACTCGCCGGGTCCATATCGCCCACGAAGCGCACGAACCCGCCCAGCGGCAGCGCTGCCACCTGCCACTCGGTCCCCCGCTTGTCCCGCCAGCCCAGCAGCTTCGGCCCGAACCCCACGGAGAACACCTCCGCCCTGATCCCGCACCACCGGCCAACGATGTAGTGGCCGTATTCGTGCACGAAAACGACAACGCCGAGCACGATGATGAAGGGTATGATGATCGCCAGCGGCTCGCCGATGATCGGGATGGCGGACAGGAATTCCATTTGGCCTCCGGTCGCTGCCCACACGGGCGCGCTCGCCTACACTGCGGTCAAGTACGCTGCGTACATCCGCTGTTGCGTTTCTATGCTGCGAACCGGGGCAGAAGTTCGGCGCCGATGCGCCGTGCCGCCGCGTCCGCCGCGAATACATCATCGAGATCGTTCGCCGCGGGCAGATCGTCAAGCGCCCGCATCGCCTCGGCCGTAAGGGCGGCCATGTCGAGAAACCCGATCTGGCCGGCGATAAAGGCATCGAGCGCCACTTCGCGCGCGCCGTTGAGCACGCAGGCCGCCAGCCCGCCCGCCTCCATCGCCTCGCGCGCAAGGCGAAGGGAGGGAAAGCGCTCCGGGTCCGGCGCCTCGAAGTCGAGCCGCGCGAGCTTCGCGAAGTCGAGCCGGTCCACGGGCAGCGACGCCCGCTCAGGATGGGCCACGGCATGGGCGATCGCCACCCGCATATCGGGCGGGCCAAGATGGGCGAGGATCGAGCCGTCCCGGAACCCGATCATCGAGTGGATGATGGATTGCGGGTGCACGATCACCTCGATCTCCGCCGGCGTCACGCCGAAGAGATGCCAGGCCTCGATCATCTCGAGCGCCTTGTTGAACATGCTCGCACTGTCGATGGAGATGCGCGCGCCCATTGACCAGTTGGGGTGCGCCACCGCCTGCTCGACCGTGACCGCCTTCATCTCCTCGATCGCATAAGTCCGGAAGGGCCCGCCGGACGCAGTGAGGATCAGCCGCTCGATCGGGCATTCCCGCTCCGCCGCCACCAGCTGGAAGATCGCATTGTGCTCACTGTCGACCGGCAGCAGCTTGGCGCCCGACTTGGCGATCTCGGCCAGGAAGACACTGCCGGCCGCAACCAGGCACTCCTTGTTGGCCAGCGCAATGGTCGCGCCCTGACGCACGGCGGCGAGCGTCGGCCGCAGGCCCGCAGCACCGACTATGGCGGACATCATCAGATCCACCGGCCGGCTTGCGGCCTCGACCAGCGCCTCCGGCCCCGCCGCCGCCTCGATCCCGCTGTTGCCGAGGGCCGCACGCAGCTCCTCCAGGCGCAGCGGATCAGCCGTGACAGCCACAGCGGCCCGAAGGCGTTTCGCCGCGTCCGCAAGGCCTTCGATGTTGCCGTGCCCGGTCACGGCCACGGTCTCGAACCGCTCGGGCCCGAGGCTCTCGATCACGGAGAGCGTGGACTGCCCGATCGAGCCCGTCACGCCCAGGATGCTGATCTTGCGTCTCTCCATGGCCCCCTCATGCCCCGCCCCGCGCCCCCGCGAAAGGCTCACGACCAGATGAATACCGTCTGCCCGCGCCAGAGCGTCACCAGGGCCACAACGAGGGTCGCGGCCATCAGCCCGTCGAACCGGTCGAGGGCGCCGCCATGCCCGGGCAGGAGGCCGCTCGAGTCCTTCACCCCGAAGTGCCGCTTCACCGCGCTCTCGGCCATGTCGCCGCCCTGCGCGCAAAGCGCCGCGGCGGCGGAGACGGTAACCACCTCCTCGAAGAACGTGCCGGTTGTGAGGCCCGAGAAGATCAGCCCCGTCAGCGAGGCAAGCGCCACGGCCCCGCCAAGCCCCGCCCAGGTCTTTTTCGGACTCACGGCGGGCCAAAGCTTCGGCCCGCCGATCAGGCGCCCGGCGAAGTAGCCGCCCACATCGGTCGCGATCACGACAAGCACCACCCAGACGATGGCGAGTACGCCGTAGGGATCGGTCAGCCGCAGCCACAGAAAGGCGATGAGCGCCGTACCGATGAAGGCGAGCCCGCCGGCGCCCCATCGCGCCTGCCGCCCCCGCCCGCCCCGCAGGTCGAGCGCCACGCCAAACCCCAGCCCAAGGGCCAGCGCCGCGAACCCGGCTTCGAACCCGAAGCTTGGCGAGACCACGACGGCGGCGACGGCTGCCGCCGCGTAGGGCGCATCGGCGGTGGTGAAACCGCCGCCAGCATGGGCCGTCACGCTCCGCCACTCCACGGCCAGAAGGGCGCCGAGCACAGCCACGAGGAGGACCGTTCCCCAACCACCGGCAACCAGGAGGAAGATGGCAAGCGGCGCGACAACGAGCGCAGTCAGCAGGCGTGGCACCAGGTCCTCGAAGCGGCCCGCCGCCCCGGCCGTGCTCCCGGACCCGCTCAACCGCCCCGCCGCCCGCCCTTAGCGCCGGCCGCTCGCGGCGCGCGGTGCGTCCGGTACGGCGACAACACCGCCGTAGCGCCGCTCACGCCGCGCATAGTCGGCCAGCACCCGTGCATAGACCGCGCGCGTGAACTCGGGCCAGCACTCGTCGACGAACGCATATTCGGCATAGGCCGCCTGCCAGAGCAGGAAGTTCGAGATGCGCCGCTCCCCCGAGGTGCGCACCACCAGATCGGGCTCCCGCTGGTCGGCAGTCCAGAGCGCCGCACCGAAGCTCGCCTCATCGATCGATGCCGGGTCGATCTCGCCGCGCGCGGCGGCAGACGCCAGGCGTCGCGCCGTCTCGGCAATCTCCGCCCGTGCGCCATAGCTTACCGCGATCTGCACGGTCATCCGATCGTTCTTTGCCGTCCGTGCCTCAGCCTCCCGCGCTCGGCGCTGGATGTCCGCCGGCAGCCGGTCGATCTGGCCGAGGAAGCGCAGCCGCACGCCCTTCGTGTCCATCTCCTGCTCCATCCGCGCCATGTAGCGGCGGAAGAGCTGCATGAGCATGGCAATCTCGTAGCTCGGGCGACTCCAATTCTCGGTCGAGAAGGCGAAGACCGTGATGGTCTCGACACCCCACTCGTAGCTGGCCTTCGCCACCTCGCGCAGGCGCTCCATGCCTTCCAGATGCCCGTCGGTGCGCTTCAGGCCCCGCCGTTCGGCCCACCGGCCGTTGCCGTCCATGATGAAGGCAATATGCGCCGGTACGCGCGGCGGTTGGTCCGGCGCCCGGTCGGCCATGTCGTCGGAGCTGACCTTCGCCACGCGCCGCTCGATCTCATCGGCCGTGCTTCCATCCAGAGCCGCGTCACGGGCTCCGTCCAGCGCATCATTCGTCCCGGTCATCGAGCCTCGTCTATGCTGCGCCTCGCCGCGCACTGGCGGCAAAGGCCCGGTTGATCCACCCCTTCGGGCACGACCCTCCCCCGTGCGTCCACGGCAAAACGTTCAGACCTGCATAATCTCCGCCTGCTTGGTCTCCAGGGCGTCGTCCACCCGCTTGATCGCGGCGTTGGTGAGTTCCTGGATTTCGTCCTGGAAGAGCTTCTGCTCGTCGTCGGACATGCCTGCAGCCTTGGCCTTCTTCACCTGGTCCATACCGTCACGACGCACATTGCGGATCGCCACCCGCGCCTGCTCCGCATACTGGCCGGCAACCTTGGTCAATTCGCGGCGCCTTTCCTCATTTAGCTCGGGGATCGGCAGGCGAAGGATCGTACCGTCGACCACCGGGTTGATCCCGATGCCCGAGCTCCGGATCGCCTTGTCGACCTTGCCGACAAGCTGCTTGTCCCAGACATTCAGTGTCACCATCCGTGGCTCTGGCACGTTGATGGTTCCCACCTGGTTGATCGGCGTCATCTGCCCGTAGGCTTCCACCTCGATCGCGTCCAGCATGCTGGCGGAGGCGCGACCGGTCCGCAGGGTGGCGAAATCGCCCCTCAGGGCGTTGTACGCGCCGTCCATGCGGCGGTTCAGGGCATCGATGTCGATGTCTAGGTCTTCTTCGGCCATGGCGTCGGGTTCTCGTCAGAATATCCGGCCACGGCAACACCGGGCCGCTCGGCTGGCAAGCGTCATACGCTCAGACGCAACTTTCCGCAAACGGGATCGTTCCGCCCTGCACGATACGGAAACGCCGGGTCAGGCGGTGGGGACTGATCCGACGGTGGTGAACCGGCCACGCCCGCCCAGCACCTCGGTCATCGCCCCGTCCTCGACCAGCGAGAACACGATGATGGGCAGCGCGTTGTCCCGCGCCAGCGCGATGGCCGAGGCATCCATCACGCGCAGGTTCTTGGCGAGCACATCATCATAGCTTACCGTCTCGAAACGCTCGGCATCCGGGTTGGTCTTCGGATCGCTGTCGTACACACCGTCCACGCTCGTGCCCTTGAAGATCGCGTCGCAGTGCATCTCCATGGCCCGCAGCGTCGCCGCCGTGTCGGTCGTGAAATAGGGGTTGCCGGTGCCCGCGGCGAAAATCACCACCCGCCCCTTCTCCAGGTGGCGTATGGCGCGGCGGCGGATATAGGGCTCGCAGACCGTGTCCATCGGAATGGCGGAAAGCACGCGGGTGTGCACGCCCAGGTTCTCGAGCGAGGACTGCATGCCGAGCGCGTTCATCACCGTCGCCATCATGCCCATGTAGTCGGCCTGCGCCCGGTCCATGCCCTGCGCCGCGCCCGAAAGCCCGCGGAAAATGTTGCCCCCGCCGATCACGAGGCAGACTTCTACGCCCGCGTCATGCGCGCGCTTCACCTCGGTCGCGATGCGCTTGACGGTTGGCGGGTGGAGGCCGAAGCCCTGCGGCCCCATCAGGGCCTCGCCGGAGAGCTTCAGGAGAACGCGTCGAAACACGGGTGCTGCCTCTGCCATCGCCTGCGCTTCGGACATGGGCGTGCTCCACGGCTGCTTCGAGTTGCGCGGACCATGAGCGAATCCCCGCCGCCTCACAAGTGCACCGCCGCAACGTTCTCCTGCTTCGACGCTGTTCAGGGCCGCCGTCGCACCAGCATCAAGCCGCCAAGGCCCGCGAGTAGCATCGGCAACGCCGCCGGCAGCGGCACTGCGTTCGCCCATGTCCCGCGGTCATCCGCGATCGAGCCCTCCGCCGACAGACCCGTAGAGAACGCGCCCGCGGTCGCATCGCTGAAGCCCACTTGGTCGATCTCGCTTAATCCAAACAGGGCCCCGAACCCCGGCGTCGTCGAGGTCAGCTGCTCGGGCTCAGCGTCCCCAAGGCTGTCCTGCTCGATGACAAACTCCCAGGATGCTGGCAGCAAATCGGCGCCGAACTCCACGCTGAAGCTCAGAATGCCGCCACCGCCCTTGGTCCACGTGGCGCCAGCCGAGGTGAACGTCCAGGCCGAGGTGTCGCCCTCCCCCAGCACCGCGCCGTCAAAGATCGCGCCAGTGAACGTGATCGTGCCGGTGATGCTGCTGCCGATCAGGTTTCCCGGGCCAGGACTGAAGACCGACGTGTTAAAAGCGTTGCCCGTGTAGATCAGCGTCGTCGCCGATGCCGAACCGAGCCCTGCGATGGCCAGCATGCCAGCAAGAAAGAAACACTTCATGATCGCCTCCCACCCACTTGCCGCAAGGTAAGAGAAACAATCTCGGCGTGGAAGCACTAACGGTATCGACATGTGTCATGGAGTCGCGATGTCTGATCAGTACCGAAGCGGCGTCCTCAACGCTGCGCGACGCGTCATCGCCCAGTAGGCCTCGCGGAGCTTTGCCGTGACCGGACCTTCCGCGCCATTGCCATAGATGCGGTCGCCCACGCGCACCGCCGCCACAGGCCCGCCGCCGGAGGTGGCGGTGAAGATTTCGTCCGCCTCCAGAAACTCAGGGAGGGGGATGTCGCGCACCTCCGTTGCGATCCCCGCTTCTGCGGCGGCCTCCAGCATGGTCTGCCGCGTGATGCCTTCAAGGCAATGGTGCGCCGGGGTCAGCAGGCGGCCGTCCTTCACTGCGAACACGTTGAAGCCCGGCCCCTCCGCCACCGTCCCATCCGCCGCAGTCAGCAACACCGTATCGGCGCCGCGCTCGTAGGCCTCGAAGAGACCCGCGGTGAAATCGCCCCAGTGGTAGTTCTTCACCTTGGGGTCGACCGCGTCCTCCCCGATCCGGCGCACGCCCTCGGCAACGTGCAGATGCGCGCCTCGCGCCGCCACCTCCTTCGGGATCACGGTCACATAGGGCACGCACCACGCGAAGAAGTGGTTCGCGCAAAGCCGCGGGTCGCGCGCGCCAGGCACTGTTGGCGCCCCACGCGAGCACACCATCGAGACGTAAGACCAGTCGAGCCCGCTCGCGGCCACCACCGCATGAAGCGCCGCCGCGATCTCGTCCCGCCCCTCCGCGGGCTTCAGGTGGAGGGCACGCATGGAAGCCTCGAACCGGTCCAGATGAT
>JBCBHB010000137.1:0-6938 GCA_038526025.1 Pseudomonadota bacterium | reverse complement strand
AGGCCGAGGCCCGCGAGTTGCGCCAGACGCTCCTTGAGGTGGAGCGTGATGCAGCCCGGCTCGACGGGGCGCTGGAGACCGAGCGCCGAGCCCATGCTGCGCGGCTCGAGGAGCTTCGGGCGGCGGAGGCGCGACTTTCCAAGCAGTTCCAGTCGCTTGCCGTCGACGCGCTCGGTGAGAACAGCCGCCGTTTCCTTCACCTTGTCAGCGAGCGGTTCGACCGGCACGCCAAGGGAGCGGAGGCGGGGTTGGCGGCGCGCGAAGAGGCCATCGGCGCCCTTCTCGGCCCGGTGAACGACGCGCTGGCCCGCTTCGAAGCCCGGCTCGGCGAGGTGGAGAAAGCCCGGGAGGGCGCCTACCACGCTGTCACCAGCCAGGTTGCCGAAGTGGCCCGCCAGAACGCGGCTCTCGGTACCGAGACGCGCCGCCTCGTCCAGGCTCTTCGCGCGCCCAAGACCCGCGGCCGCTGGGGCGAGATGCAGGCGCGCCGCGTGTTCGAACTTGCCGGGATGCTCGACCGTGTGGATTTTCTCGCCGAGGCAGAGGTGGCGGACGATGAAGGCCGCCGCCTCCGTCCTGATTTCGTTGTGCATCTGCCGGGCGAGCGCCGCCTCGTCGTCGACGCCAAGACCCCGCTCGACGCCTATCTCGACCTTCTCGAGACCGAGACGAAGGAAGCCGAGGCGGCTGCCCTGCAACGCCATGCCGCCCAGCTTCGCGCTCAGGTAAAGGCCCTCTCCTCAAAGGCTTACTGGCAGCATTTCGATGATGCGCCGGATATGGTGGTGATGTTCGTGCCGGGCGAGGCAATCCAGGCGGCGGCGATCGAGGCGGATCCCACGCTGTTCGAGGACGCCTTCGCAGCGCGGGTGCTGATCGCCACGCCGACCACCCTCATGGCACTTCTCAAGGCCGCCGCCCTTGGCTGGCAGCAGGAGCGCCTGAGCCGCAACACTCGCGCGATCCACGAGACGGCCCGCCAGCTGCACGATCGGCTCGGCATCCTCACGCGCCATATCGGCGATCTAGGTCGCAGCCTCGGCCAATCGGTCGAGGCCTACAACCGTACGCTCGGCTCGCTCGAGACGCGCGTCCTCTCCACCGCCCGCCGCTTCGAGGCATTGGGTGTCACGCAGGAGGAGGATGGAATCGAGGCTGCGCCGCCCATCAGTGTCGCCATCAGAGCGCCGGCGGCCGAGTAGCTGTCCCGCTTTGATGCGGAATTCACAACCAGAACGCGAGCTACTGTGCCATACTGACGCTAGGTCAACACTGTAGATCGGAGAACCGTCATGGTCCGCTCTCTCGCCGTCTCGTGCCTCGCGTTCCTAGCCCTTGCTTTCTCGCCAGCTGCCGCTCAGGCCACGCTGATTGGCGATGAAGTCTTCTGCGTCGCCGACGCCACCACCGCCGCTGATTGCGACAACAGCGCCGTTGTCGGCGGCGGTGTCGAGTTCGAGATCACGCAGGGCGATCCGGAGACCATCACCGTGGACTTCTCCGGCGACAGCGTGTCGTTCTTCGTGGTCGAGGATATCGACCTCAATGGCGGCACGGTGACGTTCAGCGACCTCAACTGGGTCGACAACCCAGCCGGCGAGCTTGTGGGGATCACGAACTTTGTGGGGTCGTTTGGCAACGGCGCGGTGGTCTCGGCCGCCAACATCGCCACGGCAGCCAACGCCTTCACCATCACCTTCCCGAGCGGTGTGATCCTTATCGAGAGCACCTTCGCGTTCGACCTGGTCACGACGGACGCGGTCCCGCTCCCGCCCGGCATCGCGCTGCTGCTCGCGGGCATTGCCGGTATCGCGCTGATGCGTCGCCGCGCGGTGTGAGGGATACCCCGGCCCCGTGAGGCCGGGGTACAAACTCAGAAGGCCAGCGCTTTTGCCTCATGCACTTGGGGCAGGGCCTGGATGGCGGCGAGGGTCGAGGCGTCGAGCGGGTCGTCCACGCCCAGCAGGGTGATCGCCTCTCCGCCCTTGGCGGCTCGGCCGAGATGGAAGGTCGCGATGTTCACCCCCTGCTCCGCCGTCTTCATGCCCACGGCGCCGATGAAGCCCGGCTCGTCGGTGTTCACGAGGTAGAGCATGTTGGGCTGCGGCTCCGCCTCCATGCCGATCCCCTTGATCTGGATGAAGCGCGGCCGGCCATCGGAGAACAGCGTGGCGGCGACGCTGCGGGTCTTGGTGCCTGTCGTGACGATCAGGCGGACATAGGTGCCGTAAGCGCCCTGCGTGTCGCGCCGTGTCTCGGCGATCCGGATGCCGCGCTCCTTCGCCAGTACCGGGGCGGAGACCATGTTCACGCCACCCTCGCCCATCATCGGCGCGAGCATCGCGGCGGTCAGCGCGGCGGTCAGCGGCTTTAGGTTGAGCTCTGCCACCTTGCCCACGAACTCGATCTCGATCTCGACGATGGGCTCCTCGGTGAGCTGGCCAGCGAAGCCGCCCAGTACCTCGGCCACCCGCACCCAGGGCTTCAGTACCGGTGCTTCCTCGGCAGTGATGGAGGGCGCGTTGATGGCGTTGGAGATGGCGCCGTGCACCAGATAATCCGCCATCTGCTCCGCCACCTGCAGCGCCACGTTCTCCTGCGCTTCCGTGGTGGAGGCGCCCAGATGCGGCGTGACCACGACGTTCGGCAGGTTGAAGAGCGGGTTCTCGGTGGCCGGCTCCTTGGCGAACACGTCGAAGGCGGCGCCTGCGAGATGCCCGTCCTTCAGCGCCTCGGCGACCGCCTCCTCGTCCACCAGCCCACCGCGGGCGCAGTTGATGAGCCGGGCGCCCTTCTTCATCGCGCGGATGCGCTCCGCCGAAAGGATGTTCGCCGTCTTTTCGGTCTTCGGCAGGTGCAGGGTCACGAAATCCGCCCGCGCGAGCACCTCTTCCAGTTCGCCCTTCTCCACGCCGAGCTCCCGCGCCCGGTCCGCCGAGAGGAACGGGTCGTAGGCCAGCACCTTCATCTTGAGCCCGAGCGCGCGGGAGGCGACGACCGAGCCGATATTGCCGCAGCCGATCACACCCAGCGTCTTGCCGGTGATCTCGACCCCCATGAACTTCGACTTCTCCCACTTGCCCGCATGGGTGGAGGCGGAGGCGGCGGGGATCTGGCGCGCCACCGCGAACATCATCGCGATGGCATGCTCGGCGGTGGTGATGGAGTTTCCGAAGGGCGTGTTCATCACCACGACACCGCGAGCGGAGGCGGCGGCGATGTCGATGTTGTCGACACCGATGCCGGCGCGGCCGATCACCTTCAGGTTCTCCGCCTTGGCGATGATCTCGGCGGTGGCCTTGGTGGCCGAGCGGACGGCGAGGCCGTCATATTGTCCGATCACCTCGGCGAGGCGGGCGGGGTCCTTGCCGAGGTCCGGCTCGAAATCGACCTCGAGGCCGCGATCGCGGAAGATGGCGACGGCTTCTTCGGAAAGCTTGTCGGAAATCAGTACCTTGGGCATCTTTCTGTCCTGTCCAAGACCCCTCCCCCGGCCCCTCCCCTCGAAGGGGAGGGGGGCGCGGGTGGCGGGGCGTCTGCGTGACTGGCAGCCGCTGCGCCGGTGGCGTGGTGCGCAGTGGCGACGTTCTGAAAGCCCTCCCCCTCCGAGGGGGAGGGTTGGGAGGGGGTCCGGTTCAGACTGTGCTGCGCGCGGTGGCGAAGGCCCAGTTGAGCCAGGGCGTCAGCCGCTCGACATCCGCGGTCTCCACCGTTGCCCCGCACCAGATGCGCAGGCCCGGCGGTGCGTCGCGATAGCCATTGATGTCATAGGCCACCGCCGCGTCCTCGAGCGCCTTGACCATGGACTTCACGAACGCCTTCTGCCCCGCCTCGTCCAGCGCTAGCACAGCGGGGTCGACGATCCTGAGGCAGACGGATGTGTTCGAGCGCTGCGCCGGTTCCACCACGAGGTTCTCGACCCAGGGCGTGCTGTCGACCCATGCTTGCAGGGCTGCAGCGTTGCTGTCCGCCCGGGCGATGAGGCCCGTAAGGCCGATCTCTTCCGCCCAGTCCAGCGTGTCGATGTAGTCGGCCACGGCCAGCATCGAGGGCGTGTTGATGGTCTCGCCCTTGAAGACACCCTCGATCAGTTTGCCGCCTTTCGTGAGCCGGAAGATCTTCGGCAACGGTCGCGGCGGCACGTAGGTCTCGAGCCGCTCCACGGCCCGCGGCGAGAGGATCAGCACGCCATGCGCCCCTTCGCCGCCCAGCACCTTCTGCCAGGAGAAGGTGACGACATCGAGCTTCGGCCAGTCGAGCGGCTGCGCGAAGGCGGCGGAGGTGGCGTCGCAGAGTGTCAGCCCGGCGCGATCCGCCGGTATCCAGTCCGCATTCGGCACGCGCGCGCCCGAGGTCGTCCCGTTCCAGGTGAAACAGATATCGGCATCCGGGCGGACGGCGCCGAGCTCGGGCAGCGCGCCATAGGGCGCTTCCAGCACCCGGCAGTCCTCGAGCTTGAGCTGCTTCACCGCATCCGTCACCCAGCCCGCGCCGAAGCTCTCCCAGGCCAGCATGTCGACGGGCCGTGCACCCAGCATCGTCCACATGGCCATCTCGTAGGCGCCGGTATCCGAGGCCGGCACGATGCCGACGCGGTATCCCTCGGGCACACCCAGAAGCCGCGCCGTGCGGGCGACGGCATCGGCAAGCTGCGCCTTGGGGCCGGCAGCCCGGTGAGAGCGGCCGAGCCAGGCCTTCGAGGCCACGGCGTCCGCGTCCCAACCCGGGCGCTTGGCGCAGGGGCCGGAGGAGAAGTTCGGATTGTCAGGCTTACGATGCGGTTTCGCGGGAACAGCTCCCGCCGCGGGCGCACCCGCAATGGCTGGCGACGTCATGCGACGCTCCATGCTCGAGGGCGGGATCCCTGAGCCCGCCGCCACCCGCCCTCATTCGGCGACGCGCCCACGGGTGGAATAGGTATCCACCCTGTGGCGGTCAACGCCAAAGCGACCGAAGGCACCCGCAATGCCAGAAAGGTTGCATTGCGGGGCGCAGAGGGGTGGCGAGCCTTGCCTCCGCTGCCTAAGCTCGCCCAGTGAAAGATACCGGCCGAGGCCGCCTGGCCCGCGCCCCAGCTTCGGACGGCATGTATGGCGCTCTTCACCCACCCAGAATTCGACGGCCACGAGACGGTGCTTTTCGCGCAGAACGACGACGACGGGCTGCGCACGATCATCGCTGTCCACGATACAACGCGGGGCCCCGCGCTCGGCGGCTGCCGCGTCTGGAACTACGCGGACGAGGCCGAGGCGCTGACGGATGTGCTCCGCCTTTCCCGCGGCATGAGCTACAAGGCGGCGCTTGCGGGCCTGCCGCTCGGTGGCGGCAAGTCGGTGGTGTTGGCCGATAGCCGCCGGGACAAGACCGAGGCGATGATGCGCGCCATGGGCCGCGCGGTGGACCGCCTGGGCGGGCGCTACATCGTTGCGGAGGATGTGGGTGTCAGCGTGGCGGACATGGATGCCGTCGCTCTCGAGACCTCCTACGTTGCGGGAACCTCTTCGAATGCCGGCGACCCCTCGCCCCACACGGCCCGCGGCGTCTGTCTCTCCATCGAGGCGGCGGCGCGGCACCGCTTCGGCCGGGGGCTGGACGGGCTGGAGGTGACCGTGCTCGGCCTCGGGCATGTGGGTGCGAGGCTTGCGGCGCTTCTGAGCGAGGCGGGGGCGAAGCTCACGCTGGCGGATATTCGCGAGGATGCGGCGGACGAGGTGGCGAGAGCCACGGGCGGGCACATCGTGAGCGTGGACGAGGCGCATATGGTCGAGGCCGACGTGTTCGCCCCCTGCGCGCTCGGCGCGGTGCTCAACGCCCGCACGATCCCCGAGATTGGCGCGCAAGTCGTTTGTGGGGCCGCGAACAACCAGCTCGCCCAGCCGGGAGACGACCGCCGCCTCGCAGAGGCCAACATCCTCTACTGCCCCGACTATCTGGTGAACGCCGGTGGGCTCATCTCGGTGGCGCGCGGGGTCACGGGCGATGATGAAGATGTCATCGCCCGGCGGGTGGACGGTGTTCCGGCAACCCTGGTTGCCGTGCTCGAACATGCGGAGGCCGAGGACATAGCGCCCGGCGCCGCAGCCGATAGCCTTGCCCGCGCGCGGATCGAAGCGGCGCGCGCCGGTTAGAGCCGTTCAGTCCGCCGCTGCCGCGGCGACGGCGCTGCAGATATCGTCCACAACGGCTGCCAGAAGCGCACGGTCTTCGCCCTCTCCCATCACACGGATGAGCGGTTCGGTGCCTGATTTGCGGATGAGCAACCGGCCGGTCTCGCCAAGGCGCACCTCGCCCGCCGCGATCGCCTGGCGCACGGACGGGTCGTCGAGCGGGGCGGCCGCGCCGTTGAAACGCACGTTTTTCAAGATCTGCGGCAGGGGGTCGAAGAGGGCAGCCGCCTCCGAGAGCGGGCGCTGCGCCGCCACCAGTGCCTCCAGCACCTGGAGTGATGCCATAAGCCCGTCGCCCGTGGTCACATGGTCCGACATGATGATGTGGCCGGACTGTTCGCCACCCAGGTTGTAGCCGCCGGCGCGCATGGCCTCGACCACGTAGCGGTCCCCGACCTTGGTCCGCTCCAGCCCCAGGCCACGGCCGGACAGGTAGCGTTCGAGGCCGAGGTTCGACATGACCGTGGCGACCAGCCGATTGCCCTTGAGCCGCCCTTCCTCTGCCCAGCGGGTGGCGATGAGGGCCATGATCCGGTCCCCGTCCACCACGCGGCCGCGTTCGTCGATCAGATGCACCCGGTCCGCATCCCCGTCGAGTGCGATGCCGAGATCGGCACCATGCTCCACCACGGCCTTCTGCGCGGCGGTCGGATCGGTGGAGCCGCAATTGACGTTGATGTTCTCGCCGTCGGGCGAGATGCCGAGGGGGATGACCTCGGCGCCAAGCTCCCACAGCACGTCCGGTGCCGTTGCGTAGGCGGCGCCGTTGGC
>JBCBHB010000136.1:0-7001 GCA_038526025.1 Pseudomonadota bacterium | reverse complement strand
GTGGCGACGATGTTCGGCACGCGCGCGCTCGGCACGCTCTACGGCGTGGTGTTCCTCAGCCACCAGGTCGGCTCGTTCCTGGGCGTCTGGATCGGCGGGCGGGCCTATGACGCGACGGGCAGCTACGACATGGTGTGGATCGCCGCGATCATCCTCGGCGTGCTGTCGGCGCTCGTGCACCTTCCGGTGCAGGACAGACCCTGGCGGGCACCAACGCCTGCCTGAGCCTCAGAAGAGCGCGGCCACTTCGTGACGGAACCCGACATCCTGCGGGGCCCCCTTCTTGCGTTGGTTGAGCTTCGGGAAGGTCGGCGCCTCGAACGGGATCGCTTCATAGGGGATGCGGGAGAGCAGGTCCGAGATGCAGTTGAGCCGGGCGCGGCGCTTGTCGTCCGCCGGCACGCGGATCCAGGGTGCAAAGTCCGTATCGGTCGCCGCAACCATTTCCGCATAGGCGGCGGTGTAGGCCCACCAGCGCTTGGCGCTTTCCACGTCCATGGGGCTGAGCTTCCAGTGCTTGCGCGGGTCGCTCGCCCGGTCCGCGAACCTGGCGGCCTGCACCTTCCGCGAGACGTCGAAGAAGTACTTGATGAGGATGATACCGTCCTCGACCAGATACTTCTCGAAGCGCGGTGTGCTGGCGAGGAACCGCTGCACCTCATAGTCCGACGTGAAGCCCATCACCCGCTCGACGCCGGCGCGGTTGTACCAGCTGCGGTCGAAGAGCACGATCTCACCGGCCGCCGGCATGTGCTTGATGTAACGCTGGATGTAGATCTGCGTGAGCTCGCGATCATCCGGCTTCGGCAAGGCGACGATGCGAAAGACGCGGGGGCTGACCCGCTCGGTGATGCGCTTGATAACGCCGCCCTTGCCCGCCGCGTCCCGCCCCTCGAAGACGATGACCACGCGCTGTCCGGTCGATTTGACCCATTCCTGCAGGTGGCAGAGCTCGACTTGCAGTTTGAGGAGCGCCTTGTCGTACGCCTTCTTGCTGAGCGAGGCGTCCTTTTCGTTCTTTCCCATCGCGTTTCTCCCCTGCGAACCGGTCGAACAGGGTCGAGCCGGTGGAAAGGCCTGTCAACGCATGGCTCCGGTGCGACGCGACGCACACCAGCGCCGCAATCCTGTGTTAGAAGAATGAGGCAACGCGGAGATTTTAGGGCGATTCCCAGTGAAACGACGCCTCTCAGCAATTCTTGCGGCGGACGTTGTCGGCTACTCGCGGCTGATGCGGGCCGACGAGCTGGGCACGTTCGAACGCGTTGCGCATTGCCTCGAGACGATCGTGATGGCGCGGATCGCGGCGCGGAACGGCCGCGTCTTCAAGACCATGGGCGACGGGATCCTGGCGGAGTTCGTCAGCGTCCGGCTTGCCGTGGCGGCGGCGGTCGAGATCCAGGAAGCGTTGGCGGCTGATCCGGTGGCTGATGCGGGAGGGCTCTCTCCGATCAAGCTGCGCATCGGCGTGACGCTGGGCGATGTCATCGCGCAGGGCGACGACCTCTATGGCGACGGCGTGAACATGGCCGCGCGGGTGGAGGCGATTGCGCCCGTGGGCGGCGTGGCGGTGACCCGGACGGTGCGGGACGCGGTGCGCGACCATCTGGATCTCGTCTTCGAGGATGCGGGCAAGAAGGTGGTGAAGAATATCCCGCGCCCCGTTCACATCTTCCACGTGAAGCGGCAGACCCCGGGGGCATCGGCCGAAGAGGCGCCCGCAGCATCGCCGAGCGCGGCACCGGCCGTAACAGTGGCGGTTGCGCCGGAGGTGGCAGCGGCCGAGCACCGGCCGGCGCGGCGGCGGCTGCCGCTGGTGCCCATCGCCGCCGCGATGGCATTGGCGGCCCTCGCAGGTGCCGCGTTGCAGCGCGAACATCCGGAGACGGAGATCAGCCTCGCGGCCCTGGCGCCGGCGGGTACCGCCGAGGCGGAGGTATCGGCCGCGCTGCCCGGCACCCAGGATCCCGGGCTTCTGGCGGCGTCCCCATCGTCATCGTCGGCGGCAAGCGCGGCACGTCTCGAGCCTGTCTCCGCGCGCGACGTGGATGCGCCGCCGGCGCGGGATACCGGCACGAGCGCCCTGCGTCTCGAGGACCTTGTGGACGGGGATGCCTTGGCAGCCCTGCCCTGGTCGCCACCGACGCAGGACGACGACGCGACCGGGCAGCTCCTTCGCGAGAGCATCGTACCCGAGACGGTGTCGGTGCGGATCAGCTTCTCCCTGAACCCAGGCTCGTGGCCGAGCTGCGAGCCCTTTGGCGGACAGGATGTGCATCTGCTCCCGATCGGCGCGGATGGCGGCTGGCACACGATCCGCAACCTCGATGGCCACGAGATCGAGATGCGCGCGCGCGCCCGGCCGAGCGCAGACGGTGAGGGGCTCACGATCTCGATCCTCCCCTATCCGGATACCTGGCGCAGTGCGGATGCCATGACCGTCCGCTTCGCATCGCGCAATCCGGGTGCGGTACGTGAAGCCTATTCGGAACGGCGCGCGATGCCGCCGCTCATCGGCTGCGGGCGTCTGGTGGCGCATGTGGAACTCGTCGACTAGGCAATGACCCTTGGCGAAGTGAGTGATGCGCGCCTGATCCTGTGGGACCGCCCGTGGCTTATGGCGGGGCTTGTCTGGGCCTCGGTGGCGGTGTGCCTGTGGGGCGCCCTGATCAACCCGCATGACGACGGGCCGGGCCTGAGGGCGTTTCTCGTCGTCCTCGCCGCGGGTCTCGCCTGGATCGGCTGGGCGAAGCTGCCTTTTCAGCGCTTTGTCTTCGACCGGGCCCACGGGCAGATCCGGCGGACGCGCTGGCATCTCTGGCATCGGCGCGAGGACAGCATGCCGCTGGATCGCGTGGTGGCTGTTCGCCAGGTGCGCGAGCGCTCGAGCGACACGAACACCCCGATGCACGGGCTGGTGCTCGACTATGAGCGGCCAGATGGCAGTATCGAGACCGAGGACCTGAGCGCGGTGCGCACGGCCGGCCGCCACGACAGGACCCTCTTCACGCTCAACGACTGGCTCACGCGGCCCGACACCTGACACGGTTCGCGCATCGTCGGCACCATCGGCTTGACATTCCGGCCCCGTCGCCGTACCGCACGCCACCCGCCGGTTAGCGAAGGTTCGCCCACCGGCGCTTTTGTCGTTGCGGTGCCCGGCCTAAGCGAGGGGCTCAGCAGCACGAGGAAGGACGCGCATGTTCGAGGCTCTGTCAGACCGGCTCTCCGGCGCCCTCGAGAAGCTTACCGGCAAGGGGGCTCTCTCGGAGGAGGACGTGCAGGCTGCGATGCGTGAGGTGCGCGTGGCACTGCTCGAGGCGGATGTCTCGCTGCCGGTGGCGCGCAGCTTCATCAAGCGCGTCTCGGAGAAGGCGACGGGCCAGGCGGTGCTGAAATCCGTCACGCCGGGCCAGCAGGTCGTCAAGATCGTGCATGACGAGATGGTGCGCACGCTGGCGGGCGAGGACCCTGAGCCCGCCGCGCTCAAGATCGACAATCCGCCGGCGACCATCATGATGGTGGGCCTGCAAGGCTCGGGCAAGACGACCACAACCGGCAAGCTTGCGAAGCGCCTGAAGGAGCGGGACGGCAAGAAGGTGCTGATGGCCTCGCTCGACACACGGCGCCCTGCGGCCATGGAGCAGCTGGCGGTGATCGGGACGCAGATCGGCGTGGACACGCTGCCGATCCAGGGCGGGCAGAGCCCGGTGCAGATCGCCAAGCGCGCGAAGCAGCAGGCAACCTTCGGCGGCTACGACGTGGTGATGCTGGATACCGCCGGCCGCCTCAGCATCGATGACGAGCTGATGGCCGAGGTCGAGGCGGTGCGCGACGAGGCGAAGCCGCGCGAGACGCTGCTGGTGGTGGATGGCCTCACGGGCCAGGACGCGGTGAACACCGCCGAGAATTTCGACGGGCGCATCGGTGTCTCGGGCGTGGTGCTGACGCGGATGGACGGCGACGGGCGCGGCGGTGCGGCGCTCTCGATGCGCGCGGTGACCGGCAAGCCCATCAAGTTCGTCGGCCTCGGCGAGAAGATGGAGGCGCTCGAGGAATTCCACCCCGAGCGTGTGGCCGGCCGCATCCTCGGCATGGGCGACATCGTAAGCCTCGTCGAGAAAGCGCAGGAGACGCTCGAGGCCGAGGCCGCCGAGCGCATGATGAAGCGGTTCCAGAAGGGCCGCTTCGACATGAACGACCTGCAGGGCCAGCTCGAGCAGATGCTGAAGCTCGGCGGCATGCAGGGGATCATGGGCATGCTGCCTGGCATGGGGAAGATCCAGAAGCAGATGGAAGACGCGAACATGGACGACAAGGTCCTGAAGCGTCAGATCGCCATCATCCAGTCGATGACCAAGGAAGAGCGCAAGAAGCCCGAGCTGATGGCGGCGAGCCGCAAGAAGCGCGTGGCGGCGGGCTGCGGACTCGAGGTCTCGGACGTGAACAAGCTTCTGAAGATGCACCGCCAGATGGCGGACATGATGAAGAAGATGGGCAAGATGGGCGGCAAGAAGGGCATGCGCGGCATGCTGGGCCAGATGATGGGCGGCGGCGGCCTGCCCCCCGGCCTGGCCGCGCAGGCGCGAGCCCAGGGCGGCAAGGCGGCGGAGGCTGCGAAGGGCGCGGGAAGCCCCGGCGCCCTGCCCCCCGGCTTCCCGGGCCTTGGCGGACCGGGCGGGCCCGGCGGCGCGCTGCCCCCTGGCCTCGGCGGGCTCTCGGGGCTCGGCAAGAAGAAATGACCCTGGCGCGCTGCACCGTGCCCCCGACGGGGGCCGCGGCCGAAGCGGCCGCGCGGCACCGGGCCGTGTTGCCGGTGCTCGAGACGGCGCGGCTGCGCCTGCGCGCGCCCGCAGCGGAGGACTTCCCGCTCTGGCTGCGGATCGGGACGGAGCCGGGCTGCGAGTGGATCGGCGGGCCGATCGACCCCGAGGAAGCGTGGTACGACTTCTGCGGCTATTTGGCCTGCTGGCTCCTGCACGGGCACGGGCCCTTTGTGGTGGAGCGCAAGGCGGATGGCACGGCCCTCGGCTTCGTCTTCCTCGGCTACGAATGGGACGATGTGGAGACGGAGCTCGGCTGGTTCCTGGCAGTGGAGGCGCGCGGCCAGGGCTATGCGCGCGAGGCGGCCGCGGCGGTGCGGGACTGGGGCCTCGGCCTGATGCCCGGCTTCGTGAGCTACGTGCAGCCGGAGAACGCGCCCTCCACCGGCGTTGCCCGCCACCTCGGCGCGGTGGTCGACGAGGCGGAGAGCGCGCGGCTCGACACGGCAGTGTGGCGCCATGGCGCAGGGGTGGCGGCATGATCGGGTTCGTTCTGCCCACGCCGGTGCTCGAGAGCACGCGGCTCGTGCTGCGCGCCCCGGTGGCGTCGGACGTCGATGCCTTCACCGCGTTCTGGACCACGGAGCGGGCGCGCTGGCATGGCGGCCCGTTCACGCCGGGCCGCTGCTGGCGCAACCTCGGCACGCAGATCGGCCACTGGGTAATGCGCGGCTATGGCGGCTTCCTGATGACCGAGCGGGAAAGCGGCCGGGCGGTCGGCTTTGTCGGCCCCTGGCACCCGGGCGAGTGGCCGGAGGCGGAGATCGGCTGGAGCGTCTTCGACCCGGCCGACGAGGGCCGTGGCTTCGCCGCCGAAGGTGCGCGCCGCGTGCTCGACCATGTGTTCGGCGATCTCGGATGGTCCACGGCCGTGAGCTATGTCGACCCGGCAAACGCCCGGTCGATCGCGCTGGCGGAGCGGCTGGGGGCGCGGCGCGATGCAGAGGCGGCCCGCCCGCCGCAGGGCGAGGATGACGAGCCCTGCCTCGTCTTCCGCCATCCACACCCGGCGGAGGCGGCAGCATGAGCGGGCTTCCCATCGCAGAGATCCCGGTGCTCGAGACCGAACGGCTCGTCCTCCGCCCCCATCGCGAGGCGGATCTGGACGACTGGATCGCGTTCTACGCCTCCGACCGGGCCGAGCATGTGGGCGGGTTTCAGGATCGCGACCAGGTGTGGCGCGGGCTTGTGGCCGGCCTCGGGCACTGGATGCTGCGTGGCTACGGCATGTGGGCGGTGGAGGAGAAGGCGACCGGCCTCCTCTGCGGCCGCGTCGGTCCGCACTGCCCCATCGACTGGCCGGAGCCGGAGATCGGCTGGCTGCTGCTGGCGCGCGCGGAGGGGCGCGGCATCGCGCTCGAGGCCGCGCTGGCGGCCTGGCGCTTCGCCTATGAAACGCTTGGATGGACCACGACCATCAGCCTCATCGCGGCGGCGAACACGCGGTCCGTCGCCCTGGCCGAGAGGATGGGCGCGCGGCCCGATGGCGTGTTCGTCCACGGCCGCTACGGCGACATGCCGATCTATCGCCACCCCTGTGCCTCGGAGGTAGCGGCATGACCGTGAGCTTCACGATCCCCACCATCGAGACCGAGCGGCTGGTGCTGCGCGCGCCGGCGGAGGCGGACTACGCAGCCTGGCTCGCCTTCAACGAGACGGAGCGGACGGCGTTTGTGGGCGGCCGCGTTCCCCGCAACACCGTGTGGCGCGGGCTCGCCTCCTACCTCGGCCACTGGGCGCTCCGCGGCTACGGCATGTGGGCCGTGGACCTGAAGGAGACCGGGGAGTTCTGCGGCAATGTGGGCCCCTGGTTCCCTGAGGGCTGGCCGGAGCCGGAGATCGGCTGGACGGTGATGAGCAACGCCGAGGGCAAGGGCATCGCGCGCGAAGCCGCCCTAGCCTCCCGCGCCTACGCCTACGAGACGCTCGGCTGGACCACGGCCATCAGCCTGATCGACCCGCAGAACACGCGCTCCATTGCCCTGACCAAGCGGATCGGCGCGTGGTGGGACAGCGACTTCGAGCATGACGAGTACGGGACCATGGGGGTCTGGCGCCACCCGGGGCCCGATACGCTTGAGGAACGTGGCACATGAAGCATTCCCGCCAGTTCCCCACGCTCGCGACCGAGCGGCTGACGCTCCGTGCCCCAGAGGCGCGGGACCTGAATGCCTACAT
>JBCBHB010000135.1:0-7004 GCA_038526025.1 Pseudomonadota bacterium | reverse complement strand
CGGGTCGCGGGCGTCGAGGCCGCCGGTGAAGGTGCCGAAGGCGGGCAGGATCGCCCGGCTCTCGGAGGCAAGGAAGCAGCGGCGGCGCAGCCGCGCGCCCCGTCGGAAGAGCTCGGCCTGCGGGTGATAATGCGCCGAGATCTCTCCCTCACCCGGCAACGGCGCCTCGGCTGCGGCAATATGCCGGAACGCCAGCGACCCCAGGCGATACTCCGCCACCGCCTCGCCAGGCAGGCCCGCCACCGGGCGGGGGTCGTGGTTGCCGGCAACCCACAGCAGCCGGCGCCCCGCCGCCAGCCGCATCAGGGCCGGTGCCAGCGCCGCCGCCGTCTCCGCCGCACTCCGGTGCCCGTCGAAGCTGTCGCCCAGCAGCAGAAGCACGGCGGGGGAGAGCGCCGCGACCTCCGCCTCCAGCCGGGCCAGCGTGTCGTCATCGGCATAGGGCGGCAGAAAACCCTGGTTCCGGCGGGCCATGGCGCGGGCCTTGCCGAGATGCAGGTCCCCCACCGCCAGAAGGCGCCTCGACGGCCACCAGAGCGTGCCGGCCGCCCGCGCCTCCAGCGTCTCACCAGCGATTCCGAGCACGGCGTTCTGCATGTGTTCTGGTTAGCCTTTGCAGCGCTTTCGGTCAATCGGCCACCAATGAAAAGCCCCGCCGCGGTGGTCGCAGCGGGGCTTCGCGTCTCGGCCGGCAATCAGGCGGCGCTCGCCACCGCCCGCTTGGTCATCACGCCGATCAGGTGCGCGCGGTACGCCGGCGTGCCGTGGATGTCGCCGATCATGCCGTCCGCCGGCGCCTTCAGGCCGGCCACGGCATCCGCGCTGAAATTCGCGCTCAGCGCCTGCTCGGCCTCGGTCCAGCGGAACACACCGCCCTCCGACGCACCCGTCACCGCCACGCGCACGCCGCCCGCGGTTTTGGCCACGAAGACGCCGACGAGGGCAAAATGCGAGGCCGGCTGCACGAACTTCTCATAGGCCGACGCCTCCGGCACCGGCACATGAACGGCCGTCAGCAGCTCGCCTTCCTCCAGCGCGGTCTCGAACATGCCCTGGAAGAAGTCGTCCGCGCCGATCTCGCGGCCCGTCGAGGTCTTGAGCGTCGCCCCGAGCGCCAGCGCCGCGGCCGGGTAGCAGGCCGAGGGGTCGTTGTTGGCGATGCTGCCGCCGATGGTGCCGCGGTTGCGCACGGCGGGGTCGCCGATGCGCCCGGCCAGCGCGGCGAGGCCCGGCACTTTCGAGGTCACCATCTCGTTCGTTGCCACCTCGCCATGGGTGGTGCCGGCGCCGATGGCGATGCCGCCGTCATCCGCCGCGCAGATCCCCTTGATCTCCTCGATCCCCGTCAGGTCGACGAGCTTCGAGGGCATGGCGAGGCGCTGCTTCAGCGTGGGGATCAGGGTCTGGCCGCCGGCGATGGGCTGCGCGTCTTCCTCCGCGAGGGCGGCGACAGCGTCGGCGAGGCTGGTGGGTTTCACATAGTCGAAGGCGTACATGGGCTGGTCTCCGAGGCTGGTCTCAGATCTGGCGCGACAGGCTGCCGCAGCCTTTCTGGGAAGGAGGCCCCGGGTCAAGCCCGGGGCCAAGCTCTGGGCGCTTTACTCGGCCGCCTGGGCGGGGCGGGCCGCATCGATGGCCTCCCAGACCCGGCGGGGAGAGAGCGGCATGTCGATATGCGGCACCGCGATGCCGCCCTTGTTGAGGGCGTCGAGCACCGCGTTCACCAGCGCCGGCGGGGAGCCGATGGCCCCGGCCTCGCCGCAGCCCTTCACGCCCAGCGGGTTGTGGGTGCAGGGCGTGACGCAGGAATGGTCGACCGTGAACATCGGGAAGTCGCCCGCGCGCGGCATGGCATAGTCCATGTAGCTGGCCGACTGGAGCTGCCCGTCCGCATCGTAGACACAGGCCTCCATCAGCGCCTGGCCGAGGCCCTGGGCGAGCCCGCCATGCACCTGGCCTTCCACGATCATCGGGTTCACGACGTTCCCGAAGTCATCCGCCGCGGTGAAGTTCAGCACCGTGGTGACGCCCGTCTCGGGATCGACCTCGACCTCCGCCACATAGGCACCGGCGGGGTAGGTGAAGTTTGCGGGGTCGTAGAACGAGGTCTCCTCGAGCCCCGGCTCCAGCTCCTCGATCGGGTATTTGTGCGGCACGTAGGCGGCCAGGCACACATCGCCCCAGGCCAGCGTCCGGTCCGTACCCGCCACGCTGAACTGCCCGTTCTCGAAGGTGATGTCCGCCTCCGAGGCCTCGAGCAGGTGCGCCGCGATCTTCTTCGCCTTCGCGATGATCTTCTCGACCGACTTGTAGATAGCCGAGCCGCCGACCGCGAGGCTGCGCGAGCCGTAGGTGCCCATGCCGAAGGGCACCTTCGAGGTGTCTCCGTGCACGATATCGACCGCGCCCTCGTCGCAGCCCAGCATCTCGGCCACCACCTGCGCGAAGGTCGTCTCGTGCCCCTGCCCGTGGGAGTGCGAGCCGGTGAAGACCGAGATCGATCCTGTGGGGTTCACGCGCACCGTTGCGGCTTCGTAGAGACCAGCGCGCGCTCCGAGAGCGCCAACAAGGCTCGACGGTGCGATCCCGCAGGCCTCGATATAGGAGGCAACGCCCAGGCCGCGGAGCTTGCCGCGCGCAGCGCTTTCCTGCCGACGCGCCTCGAAGCCGGCCACATCCGCAAGCTCCATCGCCTTGGTCAGCGTCGCATCGTAATCGCCCGTATCGTACTGAACGGCCACGGGGGTCTGGTACGGGAAGGCGTCCGTCGGGATGAAGTTCTTCCGGCGCAGCGCTGCCGGGTCCATGCCCACCTCACGCGCCGCCATGTCGATCACGCGCTCGAGCTGGTACGTTGCCTCCGGGCGGCCCGCGCCGCGATAGGCATCGACCGGCGCCGTGTTCGTGAAGACCGCCTTCACATTCGTGTAGATCAGCGGCGTCTTGTAGTTTCCAGCCAGCAGCGTGCCATGCAGCCAGGTCGGCACGCAGGGCGCGAAGGTGGAAAGGTAAGCCCCCATATTCGCGAGCGTCGAGCAGCGGAGCGCGGTGAAGTTGTGCTCCGCATCCATCGCAAGCTCGATGGTCGTCACATGGTCGCGGCCCTGCGCGTCCGACAGGAAGGCCTCGGAGCGCGTCGACGTCCACTTCACGGGCTTGGCAAGCTGCGTCGCCGCCCAGGTAACGAAGGCTTCCTCGGCGTAGTGGTAGATCTTCGAGCCGAAGCCGCCGCCCACATCCGGTGCCACCACGCGCAGCTTGTGCTCAGGGATCGAAAGCACGAAGGCGCCCATCAGCAGCCGGATAACGTGCGGGTTCTGCGACGTGGTATAGAGCGTGTGCTCGTCCCGCGCCCGGTCGTACTCGCCGATGGCCACGCGCGGCTCCATCGGGTTGGCGACGAGGCGGTTGTTCACGAGCTCGAGCTTCGTGACATGCGCGGCGCTGGCGATGGCATCGTCCACCGCCTGCTTGTTCTCCTCGACGAAGCCCCAGTCGAAGCAGATGTTGTCCGGCGCTTCATCATGCACCGCCGCGCCGCCATTGATGGCGTCGGCCATATTCACGGCCGCCGGCAGGTCCTCTATATCGAGCGCGACCATCTCGGCGGCATCCCGCGCTTGGTCGAGGCTTTCGGCGATTACGGCCACCACCGGGTCGCCCACATGGCGCACCTTTCCCTCGGCCAGGATGGGGTGCTTCGGCTCCTTCATCGGCTCGCCGTGCTTGTCCGTCACCTGCCAGCCGCAGGGCACGCCGCCGACCGCGGCCAGGTCCTCGGCCGTGTACACCGCCACCACACCCGGCGCCGATTTCGCGGCCGTGGTGTCGAGGCTGGTGATCTTCCCGTGCGCCACATCCGAGCGGAGGAAATGGCAGTAGAGCTGTCCCGGTCGGTTGATATCGTCGGTGTACTGGCCCGTCCCGGTCAGAAACCGGGCGTCTTCGCGGCGCTTAGAGCTGGCGCCAATGCCTGCGTCCTTAGGCATGATCTTCTCCCTTTGGCTGGCGGCGCCTGGGGTCATGCCCGGCGCTCATCTTGCTTTTGACCCTCCGCCCGGCCGCTACGGCCGCCCCCTCCCGGAGGAGAGGGCTGGGGAGGGCGACCGCCGATCGCTCGGCGGCGGCCTTACTCGGCAGCGACCGGCGCGCCCCGCATCTCGGCGGCGGCCGCCATGATGGCCTTCACGATGTTGTGGTAGCCGGTGCAGCGGCAGAAGTTGCCTTCCAGCCAATGCCTTACCTCGGCCTCGGTGGGGTCGTTGTTGCGGGCGAGGAGGTCCGCGGCCGACATGATCATCCCGGGCGTGCAGAAACCGCACTGAAGGCCATGATGCTCACGGAAAGCCGCCTGCAGCACGCCGAGCGAGCCGTCCGGGTTCGCCATGCCCTCGATCGTGGTGACCTCCGCGCCTTCGAGCGCGCCGGCGAACACCGAGCATGCCTTCATCGACGCGCCGTTCACATGCACCACGCAGGCGCCGCACTGCGACGTGTCGCAGCCCACATGCGTGCCCGTGAGGCCGAGGCCCTCGCGCAGAAACTCGACGAGAAGCGTGCGCCCCTCAACCTCGCCGCTGACGGGCTTCCCATTCACCGTCATCGAAACCGTTGCCATCGTTCTCTCCCAGTCTGGCGACACGCAGGCCGCCTCGTTGTGGTGAAACTCTCCCCCGCCGCCGGGCCCGACGGAAGGGACATGCCGTCGCACATCCGGGTGCGCGGCGGGGCGTGGTTAGCCGAAGATGCGCTTCAGCCAGCCTTCCTTCTTCGGCTCTTCCGCCGGTGCCGCTGCCGCGACGGGCTCCGCAGCAGCCGCAGGGGCCTCCGCAGGTGCGGCCGGTGCCGCTTCCGCTTCTGCAGGCGCGGCAGGGGGCTCGCCGGCCACCTTCGCCGAGAACTTGTCGAAGAAGTCGTCCGCCATCTTGCGCGCGAAGCCGTCGATGAGCCGCGAGCCAAGCTGCGCGAGCTTGCCGCCAACCTTGGCGCTGGCGGCGTAGGAGAGCTTGGTTGCCGGACCGGTCGTCCCCTCCGGCGCGTCGGCGTCCTCGAGCGTCACGGTTGCGCCGCCCTTGGCAAAGCCCGCAGCACCGCCCTTGCCCTCGCCGGTGATGGTGTAGCGCTCTTCCGGCACGATATCCGTAAGCGTGACGGCCCCTTTGAACGTCGCGCTCACCGGGCCGACCTTCTGCTTCACGGTTGCCGCGAAGGCGTCGTCCGCCGTCTTCTCGAATTCCGTGCAGCCGGAGATGCAGGCCTGCAGCACCTCCGGATCGTTGAGCGCGGCCCAGACCTCGGCGCGCGGCGCCGGGATGATGCGCTCCCCGGTCATCTCCATGGCTTCTCTCCCCTGTGCATGCGCCGGCGCTTGTTGCTGACGCCGGATACGGCGGGGATCGTGATGCAGGGAGAGACGCGTGTCCAGTCGGCAGCGCGAACGCTACCGCAGTCTCGTGATCTTCAGCTCGCCTTCGCCGAGGGCAGCGCGTAGACGTCGTCGCGGCCGAGGCTGAGATCGCGCAGGAAGCGCATCACTTCCGGCACGTCGATCCCGCGTGCGGAGGAGAGCAGGTCCGGGCCGAACTGCTCCTCCAGCAGGCCGCCGTCCTGGCTGCCGTCGTAGAGACCCATCGACCAGCCCCCGAAGCTGCGCGTGGCCACAGGCTGGAAGCCGAGCATGTGCACGCCGTCGTGCCGCGTGTCCGCCGCGATCTTGTCGAAGAGCGCGCGCACATCCGTCTCCACGCCCTCCAGCACCTGCAGGAAGGCCGAATTATCGTAGTAGAGCATGCCGGTGATGCCGCGGATCGCATTGTTGGTCTGCGATTTACGGGCGATGTCGTCCATCTCGGCGCTATCGGCGGCGACGAGGCTCCGGCTGACGTAAAGCAGGCTGTAAAGCTGCATTTCCCAGATTCCTATTTGTCATTGCTCTGCAACTAACCACGTGCGCCGAGCCGGACCAATGCCGCAGAGCAGCATTGCGCTGGTAATCGCGCCCTGTGGAGTGCCTTCCCGAACGCGACAGCACGCGTTAAGCCTCGATTTCCGGTTGGCGGAGGGGCTTGCCGGCACCGATAGGGAGAACGCCATGAAGGATATCCTCGAACAGCTCGAGACCCGCCGCGCCGAAGCCCGGCTCGGCGGCGGCCAGAAGCGGATCGATGCGCAGCATGCGCGCGGCAAGCTCTCGGCGCGCGAGCGGATCGAGGTACTGCTCGACGAGGGCAGCTTCGAGGAGTTCGACATGTTCGTCTCCCATCGCTGCACCGAGTTCGGGATGGAGGGCACGACCTTCCCCGGCGACGGCGTGATCACCGGCTGGGGCACCATCAACGGGCGCCAGGTCTACGTGTTCAGCCAGGACTTCACGGTCTTCGGCGGCTCTCTCTCCGAGACGCACGCCCAGAAGATCTGCAAGGTCATGGACATGGCCATGCGCAACGGCGCGCCAGTCATCGGCATCAACGACTCGGGCGGCGCGCGCATCCAGGAGGGCGTCTCCTCCCTCGCCGGCTATGCCGAGGTCTTCCAGCGCAACATCCTCGCCTCCGGCGTCGTGCCGCAGATCAGCGTCATCATGGGCCCCTGCGCGGGCGGTGCGGTGTACTCCCCGGCGATGACGGACTTCATCTTCATGGTGCGCGACACCTCCTACATGTTCGTCACCGGACCGGACGTGGTGAAGACGGTCACCAACGAGAAGGTCACGGCTGAAGAGCTCGGCGGCGCGAGCACGCACACCCGCAAGAGCTCCGTGGCCGACGGCGCGTTCGACAACGACATCGAGACGCTGGCCGAAATTCGCCGGCTTTTCGACTATCTGCCCCTCTCCAACCGCACGCCCGTGCCCGAGCGGCCGTTCTTCGATGCGCCGGACCGGGTGGAGATGTCGCTCGACACGCTGGTGCCCGCCAATCCGAACACGCCCTACGACATGAAGGAGCTGATCCTCAAAACGGCGGATGAGGGCGATTTCTTCGAGATCCAGGAGGATTTCGCGA
>JBCBHB010000134.1:0-7012 GCA_038526025.1 Pseudomonadota bacterium | reverse complement strand
GTCGGTCCGTGGAGCCCGGAGAGCCTCGGCGTCGCCGACACCGAAGCCGGCCAGCTCTACGATGAGACCGTGGCCATCATCCTCGAGAACCGCGATGAGCGCCCCGAGGCTTGCGCCCGCCTGCAGGCGATGTGGGATCAGTGGCTCGAGGCCCTGCGCGGCGGCGACGGCAGCTGCGTCGACCCCGACGAGGCCTTCGCTCTCTACCAGCAGGCCAAGGCCGCGTGCCTCCCGCCGCCGGTCGACCAGAACTTCATCGTCTACTTCGGCTTCGACCGTACGAACCTGACCGCGCGTGCGCGTGAGGTCCTCGACGAGGTCGTCGCGGCTGTCGACTCGCTCGGCGCCACCGCGCTCTCGATCGTCGGCCACGCCGACACCGTGGGTTCGGACGGCTACAACCAGCGTCTCTCCGAGCGCCGCGCCCGTCGCGTCGCCGGTGCGCTGGTCGATCGTGGCCTCGACCGCAACGACATGACCCTCGCCGGCCGCGGTGAGCGTGATCTGGCCCGCGCCACGGCCGACAACGTGCGCGAGCCGCTGAACCGCCGCGTCGAGATCACCCTCTCGGAGTGATCCGCACGGAGTGATATGGGCCCGAGCCGCGCCGCGGCCGGCCTGACGCGAGAACAGAGCGCCCCGTGGTTTGCCACGGGGCGCTTTGCTTTTCGCGCTCGCCCGCTTGCCCCGGGACCTTCGGACCCTCACATGACCGGCAGGAGGTGCCCACCATGAGAACACCGTCCATCCTTGCCGCCGGCCTGGCGCTGGTGTTGGCCGCGACGCCCGCTGCTGCCCAGGAGCAGCGCGAGCGTCTCTTCGATCTCGACCAGATGAAACGGGAGCTCGACCGGATCTGGGACGATCTCTCCCGCGAGATGGAGCCTGCGCTCGAGCGTCTCGACGAGGTGGTGGTGATGCTCCGCCAGGTCGACGACCCGCGCTACTACGAGGCACCGGCCTTCCTGCCCAACGGCGATATCGTCATCCGCCGCCGGGCCGATGCGCCACCCTGGCAGCCGCCGGAGGATGAGGAGCGCGAGGCGGGGCCGGTGCCGATCGACCCGGACGAGGGTATTCCGCTCTAGTCTCCACGGGCGCCGCCCCTGCCCTTTATACGGGGCGGACGCCGGTCTATGTCTCCGCGGAACCAATCTCCAGGAGACATGCATGACCCGTCCGACCTCCTCGCTCGCCCCTGCGTTCGCCGCAGCGTTCGCCTCTGAGCCTGCCCGCGAGGCCGAGGGTGCCCACGCTGCCGGCGAGTTCGGGGCGCTGCCCGTCTGGGACCTCGGCGCGCTCTATGCCGGGCCCGACGACCCCGCGATTGCGGCCGACCTCGAGGCCGCGGGCGCGGAAGCGCAGGCCTTTGCCGAGCGCTACGAGGGCAAGCTCGGCTCGGTAGGTGCTGCGGGTCTCGCGGAGGCGGTGGCGGCCTATGAGGCCATGCAGTCCCGCCTCGGCCGCGTGATGTCCTACGCCATGCTGCGCTACGCCCAGAACACGCAGGACCCCGCGCGGGCGCAGATGATGGGCAACCTTCAGGTGCAGGTGACCACGCTCACCCAGCCGATGGTGTTCTTCACGCTGGAGCTGAACAAGCTGCCGCCCGAGACGCTGGAGGCCGCCTATGCCGAAAGCGCCGAGCTGAGCCGCTACAAGCCCTGGCTCGACCGCGTGCGCGCGCTCGCGCCGCACCAGCTCTCGGACGAGCTGGAGAAGTTCCTGCACGATATGTCGGTGGTCGGTGCCTCGGCCTGGAACCGGCTCTTCGACGAGACGATGTCGGGCCTCAGCTTCGAGGTGATGGGCGAGACCCTGGCGCTGGAGGCCACGCTCACCCTGCTGCAGGACAAGGACCGGGCGAAGCGCGAGGCGGCGGGCCGCGCGGTGGCCGAGGTGCTGGGCGAGAACATCCGCCTCTTCACCCTCATCACCAACACGCTCGCCAAGGAGAAGGAGATCGAGGACCGCTGGCGGAACATGCCGGCGCCCGATCATGGCCGCCATCTCGCGAACCAGGTGGAGCCCGAGGTGGTTGACGCGCTGCGCGAGGCGGTGACGGCCGCCTATCCCCGCCTCAGCCACCGGTATTATGCGCTGAAGGCCAAGTGGCTCGGCCTTGAGAAGCTCGAATACTGGGACCGGAACGCGCCGCTGCCCGAGGCGGCGGAGGTCAAGATCGGCTGGGACGATGCGAAGGACATGGTGCTGAGCGCCTATGAGGGCTTCAGCCCGAAGATGGCGGCGCTGGCCGAGCCCTTCTTCACGCAGGGCTGGATCGACGCGCCGGCCTCGCCCGGCAAGTCCCCCGGTGCCTTCGCGCACCCCACCATCGTGGATGCCCACCCCTTCGTGCTGCTCAACTATCTCGGCAAGCAGCGGGACGTGATGACGCTGGCCCATGAGCTTGGCCACGGGGTGCACCAGCGGCTGGCCGCGGGGCAGGGGGAGCTTCTGAGCTCCACGCCGCTGACCCTGGCCGAGACCGCCAGCGTGTTCGGCGAGATGCTGACCTTCCGCAAGCTGCTGGCCGCCGAGACCGACCCGGCACGGCGCAAGCAGCTCCTCGCGGGCAAGGTCGAGGACATGATCAACACCGTCGTCCGCCAGATCTCGTTCTACGAGTTCGAGCGGCGGGTGCATGCGGAGCGGCGCGAGGGCGAGCTTTCCTCCGAGCGGCTTGGCGAGATCTGGCTGGAGGTGAGCACCGAGAGCCTCGGGCCCGCAATGCATTTCGAGGAGGGTTACGAGACCTTCTGGGCCTACATCCCGCACTTCATCCACTCGCCCTTCTACGTCTACGCCTATGCCTTCGGGGACGGGCTCGTGAACGCGCTTTATGCGGTCTACGAAAAGGGCGGGCCGGGCTTCCAGGACCGGTATTTCGAGATGCTGGCGGCCGGCGGGTCGAAGCACCACAAGGAGCTGCTAGCACCCTTCGGCCTCGATGCCTCGGACCCGGCCTTCTGGAACGAGGGGCTGAACCTGATCGAGCGGTTCATCACCGAGCTGGAAGCGATGGACTGAGGGCGCTCGCCCCCGATCACAAGCCTGCGCCCATGCTTTGCGGGCGCGGGCCCTCGCCCTAGTCTCTCGCTGCGGCGGCGAAGTTCGGGCGGGCCGAAGGGTAGGGTGTGCCATGGGGTGGACGAGACGCGCGATGATGGGAGCCGCGGTGAGCCTGCCCGCGGTGTCGGCGGCTGCCCGCATACGTCTGCTCGGCGATGTCGATATCGCTGCGGCACAGCGGCTCGTCTCCGCGCCGGCGGTTGAGGGGCGCTACCGCGTGCTCTTCGTCGGCAATTCCTTCACCTATGGCCACGACGTGCCGGGGCGGGTTGTGGCGCTGGCGGGGGGAGAGGATGTCCCGCTCGAGGTGGCGACGCTGGCCGAGGGCGGCGCGCGGCTGGCGGGTACGCTGGCACGCCCCGGAGTGCGGGCGGTGCTGGAGGCGGCGGGGTGGGATGCGGTTGTGCTGCAGGACCACAGCACGACAGCCTTCGACCCGGCCTACCGGCACGACAGCGCGGCCGCCATTGCCTATGCCGCAGCCGTTGTCGCGCCGCGGCCGGTGGTGATCGTGACCCCCTGGGCGCGGGCGGCCGGGCACCCGATCTACCAGGCGGGCGAGGTGATCCGCGCGGGTCTCCAGCAGCCGCAGAGCCCGCAGCACATGACCGAGACGACGGCGCTGTTCTTCGAGGCGGCGGCCGGGGCTGCGCGTGAGACGGGGGCGCCCGTTCACCTGGCACCGGTGGCCCGGCGCTGGCTGGCGGCGAGCGGGGAGGGCGCGGCGCTCTACGGGCCGGACCGCTACCATGCCTCGCCCGAGGGCGCGGCGCTCGTGGCCCGCGTGGTCTGGGAAGCGCTCGGGCCCCTGCTGCGATAGGTGCGCCCGGCGCTTGCAAATCTTGGCCCCGGTGGTAGCTGAACGCGCACGTCCCCGAGCGCGCCGAGGAATGAGCCGATGAACGATCTGAGCCCCATTCGCGAAAAGTACCTCTCCGCTGTGGCGGATGCGGGGGACGAGACCGCGATCGAGGAAGTGCGCATCGGCGCGCTCGGCAAGAAGGGCGAGATCAGCCTGATGATGCGCGAGCTGGGCCGCATGAGCCCGGAGGAGCGGCAGTCGGCCGGGCCCGCGCTCAACGCGCTGAAGGACGAGATCAACGCCGCCATCACCGCGCGCAAGACCAGCCTGGCGGATGCGGCGCTGGCCGAGCGGCTGGCGAGCGAGTGGCTGGACCCGACGCTCGAACCCCGGCCCGCGACGCAGGGCACCATCCACCCCGTCTCCCAGGTGCAGGAGGAGATCGCCGCGATCTTCGCCGATATGGGCTTCGAGGTGGCCGAGGGCCCGCAGATCGAAGAGGACTGGTACAACTTCGACGCGCTCAACATCCCCGCCGAGCACCCGACGCGCACGGAGATGGACACCTTCTACATGAAGAAGGCGGAGGGCGACGAGCGGCCGCCCCATGTGCTGCGCACGCATACGAGCCCCGTGCAGATCCGCGGCATGCAGGCGCGCGGCGCGCCCTGCCGGTTCATCTGCCCGGGCCGTGTCTACCGTGCGGATTACGACCAGACGCACACGCCGATGTTCCACCAGGTCGAGGGGCTGGCGATCGACCGCGACGTGTCGATGGCGAACCTCAAATGGACGCTGGAGGAGTTCTGCCGCGCGTTCTTCGAGCTGCCGGAGGTGGAGCTGCGCTTCCGCGCGTCGCACTTCCCCTTCACTGAGCCCTCGGCGGAGGTGGATATCCGCTGCTCCTGGGAAGGCGGGCAGCTGAAGCTGGGCGAGGGGGACGATTGGCTCGAGATCCTCGGCTCGGGCATGATCCACCCGAAGGTGCTGCGCGCGGGCGGGATCGACCCCGAGCAGTGGCAGGGCTTCGCCTTCGGCATCGGGATCGACCGGGTGACGATGCTGAAATACGGCATCCCGGACCTGCGGGCGTTCTTCGACAGCGATCTCCGCTGGCTGCGGCACTACGGCTTCGCGGCGCTCGACGTGCCGACGCTCCATGCCGGCCTCAGCCGCTGAGGAGCTGCCGCTTGTCCGTGGCTTCGTCCCGGGGCTGATCGGGTCCATCGCAGCGCTTCACGGGCGGTACTACGCGGCCTCGAACGGCTTCGGCACGGGCTTCGAGGCCACGGTGGCGACGGACGTGGCGGCGTTTGCGGGGCGCTACGATGCGGCGCGGGATCTCGTGCTCTCCGCCTGGGACGAGGAGCGGCTGGCGGGCACCGTGACGATGGACGGCGCGCCGGCGGAGATCCCGGACGGTATCGAGGGGGCGCCGATGCAGCTCCGCTGGTTCATCGTCGCGCCCCTCGCGCAAGGCACGGGGCTCGGCCGGCGGTTGATGGACGAAGCGCTCGCCTTCGCCGGGCCGCGCGCGGTGGTGCTGCACACCATGGCCGGGCTTGACCGGGCGCGGGCGCTCTATGAAGCACGCGGTTTTCGCCTGATCGCCGAGACCGAGGCGGTGCGCATGGGCGAGCGCCAGATCAAGCAGACCTTTCTGCGGGATGGCGCATAGCCGCCGCGCCCTAGGCAGTCACGAAAGTGCCGCCGAGCGTCGTCTATCATGGCCTAGAGACGACGAGTGGGGGACACGGACGATGCGGAAACACGCAATTGTTCTCGGGCTGGCGGCCGCGTTGACTGCTGGCGCAGCTACAGGTGCGATGGCCGCGACGATCGCTTCGCAGAACTTCGACGACAACAGTCTTGCCGGTGTCACCACGTCGAACGCCGGCTTCCCTTCCGGCAACGGCCTTACCGCCGATGGCGCGGGCCTGGGCTGGACGCTTGGCTTCATCGACAGCCGAGGGAACGGGATCACCGGCCCTGTCGAGGGCAGTGAGCCTGGTGATCTCGTCGGCGTGGTCGACAACACGGTGACGGACAACAACGATCTGACCGATGCTGGCAACACCGGCCAGTGGTTCCACGCGGACGACATCGACGGCACGCTGCAGCTTGTCTTCGATGACGTCGATGCGCGAGCGTTCTCGAACCTCTCACTCAGCTTCGAATGGGCGGCCAACGACACCGGTTTTGAGGTACTGGACCGCTTCCAGGTCTTCGTGAACGGCACGTCGGTTTTCAACGTTTCGGGCGTCCCCCTGCAGAACGGTCCGTTCGTCGACGACTTCGCGATGGTGATGCTCGACCTCTCTGCCTTCGATGGGGGCTTCGTCGCGATCGAGGTCCAGATCACGAACAACGCGGCTGCCGAGGATATGGGCTTTGACAGCCTCGTGCTGAGCGGCGACCTGGCGGAGGTGCCGCTGCCGGCGTCCGCGCTGCTGCTCGGTGCTGGCGTCCTCGCGCTCGGCCTGCGCCGGCGCTTCGTCTGATCTCTGCGGCGCGGGCCCGAAAGGGTCCCGCATCGCCGCACGTCGTCCCCAGCGCACCGCGCTTACCCGTCCCTGGCATTGCTGCTAGGGTCGCGCCGTCATCAAGATCAGGGGGATTATCATGCCGTTTCTCTCGAAGCTCAGCCGCTCGAGCCCGCCCGAGAACGAGGCGCTTCCGCGCGCTGTCCTTACCCCGACGGTTTCGGCCATCATGGCGGACGGGGACATGCAGGCCGAGGAGATCAGCCAGCT
Source organism: Pseudomonadota bacterium (assembly GCA_038526025.1). Classification (GTDB taxonomy): domain Bacteria; phylum Pseudomonadota; class Alphaproteobacteria; order Rhodobacterales; family Rhodobacteraceae; genus Thermohalobaculum. Next base: position 385 of record JBCBHB010000134.1, on the reverse strand, counting down.
CTCGAACCTTTGCACCTTCAGCCCGATCTTCCACAACATCGACCCCGCGCGGCTGGCGGAGATCGTGAAGGAGCTGATCGCGGAGATCATGGAGGAGGGCGGGGCGAAGAAGCTGGACGAGGCGGCGCTGCTGCTCGACCAGCCCCTGCGCGAGACCGCCTTCTGCTTCGTTGTCCGCATCGTGATGGCCGATGGCAGCGTGACGGAGCAGGAGAAAGCCGCGCTCGAGAAGATCGCGACCGTCCTTACGCTCGATGCTGGCACGGTCGCCCAGATCTACACGGTGGTGCAGATGATGCAGCGCCCTGCCTGACGCAGGCGCTGCGATACCGCCTGCCGCCTTGACCCTCCCGCCGCGCCGGGCTCTAAGCCCGGGCGAGTTCTA
>JBCBHB010000133.1:0-7013 GCA_038526025.1 Pseudomonadota bacterium | reverse complement strand
GGCGCTGCCGTCGCACCGCAAAAGCCGTGGCGCGCGGGTGCAGGGCCGGATGCCCTCGCCTGTCGCGAGGAGGATCGACCATGAACGAGACTGCCCCTGCCGCGGCATCGGCCAGCGGTGCCGCGGCGACCGGACGCCACACACCGCGCGTCTTCTCCGGCGTCCAGCCCTCGGGCCAGCTGACGCTCGGAAACTACCTTGGTGCCGTGAAGCGCTTCGTCGAGCTGCAGGACAGCGGGATGGAGACGATCTACTGCATCGTCGACCTTCATGCGATCACCGTCTGGCAGGACCCGGAGGCGCTGCGGCGCGCGACGCGGGAACTCGCGGCAACCTACCTTGCCTGCGGGCTCGACCCCGAGCGTTCGATCCTCTTCCATCAGTCCGGCTGCCCGGCGCATGCCCAGCTTGGCTGGGTGCTCTCCTGCGTCGTCCGCCTCGGCTGGCTGAACCGGATGACGCAGTTCAAGGACAAGGCGGGGAAGGATCGGGAGAAGGCCTCCGGCGGGCTTTACATGTACCCCGCGCTGATGGCGGCCGACATCCTGGCCTACAAGGCCACGCATGTGCCGGTGGGCGAGGACCAGAAGCAGCATCTAGAGCTCGCGCGCGACATCGCGACCAAGTTCAACCTCGACTATGACGCCGAGGACTTCTTCCCGCTGCCCGAGCCGCTGATCGGGGGGCCGGCGCCGCGTGTGATGAGCCTGCGGGACGGCACGAAGAAAATGTCGAAATCCGATCCCTCCGACATGTCGCGCATCAACCTCACGGACGATGCGGACACGATCGCGAGCAAGATCAAAAAGGCCCGGACCGACCCCGAGCCGCTACCCGAGAGCACGGAAGGGCTGGCGGAGCGCGCCGAGGCACGGAACCTCGTGGGCATCTTCGCTGCGCTGACGGACCGGACGGCGGAGGATGTGCTGGCCGAGTTCGGCGGTCAGGGCTTCGGCGCCTTCAAGCCCGCGCTGGCCGAGGTTGCCGTCTCCCACCTCGCGCCCATTGCGGAGGAAGTGCGCCGCCTGAACGCCGACCCCGCCGAGATCGATCGCATTCTTGGCGACGGCGCGGCGCGCGCAAGTGCGGTGGCTGAGCCAGTCCTCGCCGCGGCCTATGAGAAGGTGGGCTTCCTCAGGGCGTCCTGAACCACCATGTGAACACCGCGCCCGCTTGGAACCGCGCGGGCGGCGGAAGGAGAACGGGAATGCGACGCATGGCCCTCCTGGGCGCCCTCCTCATCGCGGCGGGCGCCCTTGCCGGCTGCAACCTGACTTTGCAGCCCGTGAACCTCGACCAGCTGCCGAGCAGCAACCGCAACCTCTGAGACGAGGCCCGCTCAGGCGACGAGCCAGCGGGCCAGCGCGGCCAGTTCCGGCTGCGTGAGCGCGTGGCCCCCGGGCTGCCACGCAGTCTCCACCTCCGCACCCGCCGCTTCGAGGGCCGTGACGAGGGCACGCGTCTGCTCCGGCGGGCAGATCGGATCCTGCAGGCCTGCGCCGATGAAGACCGGCGTACCCGGCGCGTCCTCGATAGCGGGTTCGAAGGGGATGAGCGGGTGCAGGAGCGCCCAGCGCCCGAGCGCCGAGGGCTGGGCGAACATCAGGCTCGCCAGCGCATTCGCGCCGTTCGAGTACCCGATCCCGATGGCACGCATGGGGTCACGCCCCGCCCTTTCGAGCGCCCTCGGCAGGAAGCCCTGGAGCTTCGCCGTGGCGCGCGCCAGGTCCGCCATGTCGTAGACACCCTCGGCGCGGCGGCGGAAGAAGCGGGGCATGCCGGCCTCCAGCACGTCGCCGCGAAGCGCCAGTACGGCGGCGCCGGGCAGGGCCGCGTCCGCCAATGCGTGGCCTAGGGCCGCCATCTCCCGCTCGTTGCCACCGGTGCCGTGGAGTAGCACCAGCGTCTCCTGGCTCTCGCCTTCGCCCTGCTCGAGGACGTGCACGTAATCGTCGGTCATGGCGTCCATGATCGTCTCTCCTGCTCCTTTGCCGGCCGCCCGGCGCAGAGACCGGGCAGCCGCTGTTTCAGGCCACAAGCTTCGGCAACGTCTCCTCGAGGCGGGGGCGCAGATGCTCGTGCTGCGATGGCAGCTTCAGCGCCTCGCCAAGCGTCTCCATAGGCTCGTCGCGGTCGAAGCCGGGCTCGTCGGTCGCCACCTCGAATAGGATGCCCTCAGGCGTCCGGAAGTAGATGGCGTAGAAGTAGTCCCGGTCGATCTGCGGGGTGACGTGATGACCCTGCGCCGCAACCGCCTTGCGGATACGGTCCTGCGCCGCGCGGTCCTCCACCCGGAAGGCGACGTGGTGCACGGTGCCGGCCGCCTCGATGCCATCGGGCAGCGCGGGGTCGATCAGCAGGTCGACCACGCCGGCCGCGACACCGGGCTGGGCGAAGCGGACGATGCGGCGCGTGGCACCCTCGGCGCTGTCCGACACCTCCTCGCCCACGCGCTCATACCCGAAAATGCCGGTGAGGATCGCAGCCGTCGCCTCCTCGCCCGTGACACCGAGGGTCACGCCCTCGAAGCCGCGCACGGCGTACTCTGCCGGCACGTCCGCACCGGTCCAGGGCGCGCGCGCATCTCCCGCCACCTCGACGAAGACGAGGCCGAGGCCCTCAGGGTCGGTCGCGATGAGGCGCGCCGCTCCGAAAGCATCGTGCTTGGCGACGGCCTTGCCGCCATGGGCCGCGATCCGCTCGGCCCAGTAATCGAGGCTGCCCTGCGGCACGGCATAATGCGTGAACACCACCTGACCACGACCGACGCGGCCCCGGCGCGCATTGGGAAACGGGAAGAAGGTCATCACCGTACCCGGCGTACCCGCGCCGTCGGCATAGTAGAGGTGGTAGACGTCGGGCGCGTCGAAGTTGACGGTCTTCTTGACCATGCGCTGGCCCAGAACCTTCACGTAGAAGTCGTGGTTCGCTTGGGCATCGCCCGAAATGGCGGTGACGTGGTGCAGGCCGACGATGTCGCTCATGATTTCCTCCGCGCTTGGCGTGTCTGTCTCTGGCCGGGGATATGAGGGCTCGCCACTGCGCATCAACGCGGGTCGCCGTCAGGGATCGTTGCGCCACCACGCATAATCGACGGCGCTTGCGCGCAACGCCCGCGCTGCGCGACACTTTTGCTCGTCGGGCGCGAATCACTGCCCGGGGCAGCGAATCAGGTCACGATGCGCAAGTTCATGGTGGTGGTCGACGAGACACCGGAGTGCCAGCAGGCCATGCGCTTTGCCGCCCGCCGCGCAAAGAACACCGGCGGGCGCGTGCTCATGCTCTACGTCATCAAGCCGGACGAGTTTCAGCACTGGATGGGTGTGGCCGAGGTGATGCGGGCGGAGGCGCGTACGGCGGCCGAGGAGCGACTCCAGGAACTCGCCGAGGAGATGTCCCAGCTTTCGGGCATGACCCCCGAGTTTGCGATCCGCGAGGGCAAACCGGTTGACGAGGTGCTGGCCGCGATCGACGAGGACCCCGAGGTGGGCGTTCTTGTACTCGGCGCCGGGGAGGACGAGGGGCCGGGGCCTCTCGTCTCGCAGCTCGTCGCGAAGCAGGGCCATCGCATGCGCGTGCCGATCACCGTTGTCCCCGGTAGCCTGAGCCTCAGCCGGATCGACGAGATCAGCTGATCGCGTGAACACCGCCACCCATCTGCTCACAGCGGCCGCTGTGCTCGCACGCCCGGGCCGGCCTGGCCGGAACACGGCGCTGGTGGCGGGCGCCCTCCTGCCCGACGCCTGGATCTTCGGGTTCTGGGGCTGGCACCGCGCGCAGGGCGTGCCCGAGCTGCGCCTTTGGCGCGAGCTCTACTGGCAGGAGCCTTGGCAAACCGTGGGCGCCATCGCGAACTCCGCACCGCTCGGGCTGGCCATCTTGGTCGCAGGGCTCGTCACGCGCCTCTCCTGGCTGGCCGTCCTGGGCGGGGCGATGCTGATCCACCTCGCGCTCGATTTTCCGGTGCATGCGGACGATGCGCACCGCCACTTCTGGCCGATCACCGACTGGCGGTTCCACGCCCCCTTCTCGTACTGGGATGTGCGCTACCACGCGGACAAGGTGATCTGGCTCGAGGCAGCGCTCACCGCCGCCTGCCTCGTTGTCCTGTGGCGCCGCTTCGGCGGGCGGCCGGCGCGCGCCGCCTTGGGGCTTCTCGCGGCGGGCTATGTGGGCGCCTACGCCTATTTTGCCCTGGTCTTCTGAGGCCCGCGGCAGCCGTGCCCGGTGTCAGTTTAGAACGATTCTTGATCTGGGGCCCCGACCGGTCCATTTAGGATGGTAACGAACGGGAGAGACCAATGTTCATCCAGACCGAAGCGACGCCGAACCCGCAGACGCTGAAGTTCCTGCCCGGCCAGGCTGTCATGCAGCACGGCTCCGCCGATTTCCCGACGCCAGACGGCGCCGAAGCCTCGCCGCTGGCCGAGCGCATTTTCGCGGTCGATGGTGTGACGGGCGTGTTCCTCGGTCCCGATTTCATCACCGTCACGAAAGATGCCAGCGTCGAGTGGCTGCACCTGAAGCCCGCCCTGCTCGGCGCGGTGATGGAGCACTACCAGTCCGGCGCACCGGTGATGAAGGGCGAGGGCCCGACGGTTGGCCACGCCGCGCATGACGGGCCGGACAAGGAGATCGTGGGCCAGATCGTGGAGCTGCTCGACACGCGGGTGCGCCCGGCGGTGGCGCAGGATGGCGGGGACATCACGTTCCACGGCTTCGACAAGGGCGTGGTCTACCTCCACATGCAGGGGGCCTGCGCTGGCTGTCCGTCCTCGACGCTGACGTTGAAGCACGGCATCGAGAACCTGCTCCGTCACTACATCCCCGAGGTGACCGAGGTCCGCCCCGTCGGCCTCTGACCGGCGGGCGGAGGTGATCACCGGCCGCTGCTATTGCGGGGCGACGACGCTTCTGGCGAATGCGTCGCCCCTCGTCGTTTCGTACTGCCACTGCGAGGATTGCCGGCGATGGACGGGGGCGCCCCTCCCGGCTTTCGTAGCGGTCCCCGCGGGCACACTGGAACTCACGCCCGAACCGGAGCCGTTCTCAGCCGTTCCAGGTGTGAAACGCTGGGTCTGTGGTGTCTGTGGCTCGCCCATGGCTGCGCATTTCGACTACCTGCCTGACCAGATCTATGTGCCGATCGGCGTGGTTGATCAGGCGGCAGCGCTGGCCCCGGAGCTTCATTCCCACGCCCACGCCACGTTGCCCTGGCTCCATGTGGCCGACGACCTGCCGCGCCATACCGGCAGCGCACGCGCCACGTTGAACGCATCGTCCGAACAGCCGTGATCCTGGGTATCGACACCTCGGCGAGCCGCTGCGCGGTAGCGCTCGTAGCTGCGGGGCAGGTCCTGTCCACGCGAGCGGAGCGGATGGATCGGGGCCACGCGGAGAGCCTGTTCCCAATGGTTCGGGAGGTGCTGGCTGAGGCAGAGGCCGATGTTGCCGGCGTGGAGCGCCTTGCGGTCTGCACCGGTCCGGGCTCGTTCACCGGGCTGCGCGTCGGCGTGGCCGCGGCGCGGGGGGTCGCGCTCGGCCGCAGCATACCCGCCATCGGCATTACGCGCTTCGAGGCGCTGGCGGCCATGCTGACCGGCGCGCGGCAGAGCAGTGAGGCGGCGACGGTGCCGAGAACGCTGGAGGACAAGGTCGGCTGGGCGGAGCGGCGCCCGCTGGCCATCGCCATCGCCGGCCGTGGCGCGGTCTACCTCCAGCGCTTCGAGGCCGGCTCGGCCGCGGCGCCGCCCGCGCTTCTGGCACCGGAGGCGTTGGCCGCGGCGGTCCCGGCAGATGCCGTGCCGGTTGGCGATGGCTGGGCTGTGGAGGGAGTCGACCCTCGCGGGCCCGGGCGCCGCGGCGAGCCCGTGCTGCTGCCGGAAGGCCTGCCCGATCCCGTCATCCTCGCCGCCCTCGGCGCCGCGGCCGCGCCCGGTGCACCCCCTGCGCCCCTGTATCTCCGCGGTGCGGATGCGGACCCGCCACGCGAGGCCCCGCCCCGTCTCCTGGGCTGAGGGCCGATGGTCGATCTCAGCGTCATCGTGCCCAGCCGGGAGGACGCAGCGAAGCTGGCTGTGATCGACCGTAAGGCCTTTCCCAACGATGCGGTCACCTTCAGCGCCGACGACTATTTCGGCTTCGCCTTCGTCGAACCGGGCGTGACCGCACCCGCGATCATCGCCGACGCTGACCTTGCTCTCTGCGTCAGCGTGCTCCGTTTCGCGGCCGACGAAGCGGAGATCCTAACGCTTGGCGTCGTCCCCGAGGCAAGGCGCCGAGGACTTGGGACAGCGCTCCTCACCGCCTCGATCGCCATCGCCGAAGGCTGCGGCGCCGCAAGCATCTTTCTCGAAGTTGCGGAGGATAACGACGCTGCCCGCGCGCTCTACGCCGCCGCGGGGTTCGAGGAGGTCGGGCGGCGCGATGGATACTATGAACGTCGGGACGGCAGCCGGGTGGCGGCGCTTGTCCTGAGGCGTTCTGCCGAGGCCGCCTAGTCCGCCTCCCGCACCCGTTGCCGCCGACGCGGTGGGGGAGTAGAAGGCGCGCGATGACGAGTGCACGCCCCATCCAGAACCTTACCGACCACTGGCGCCTGCCAGGGCGGTTCTCTGCGCGCGTGCTGCCCCGTCCGAGGGGGTGAGCGCCCCGAGGCTTTCATCGGCCGCTCCCCGAAGCCCCTGAAGAGACGAGAGAAAACCATGGCCAAGACGCTCTACGACAAGATCTGGGACGCGCATGTCGTCCACGAAGCCGAGGACGGCACCTGCCTTCTTTATATCGACCGCCACCTTGTGCATGAGGTGACCAGCCCCCAGGCCTTCGAGGGCCTGCGCATGGCCGGCCGCCCGGTGCGCGACCCCGGCGCGACGCTCGCGGTGCCGGACCACAACGTGCCGACCGATCCGACGCGCCTCGAGGGCATCAAGGACGAACAGTCCCGCATCCAGGTCGAGGCGCTGCGCAAGAACGCGGCCGATTTTGGCATCGAGATGTTCGACGTGGCCGAC
>JBCBHB010000132.1:0-7031 GCA_038526025.1 Pseudomonadota bacterium | reverse complement strand
AGCGCCGTGGCGTTTGGAGAGCTTGGCGCCGTCCGGCCCGTGGATGAGCGGGATGTGGGCGAAGACCGGGATGTCCCATCCCATCGCCCGGTAGATGAGGGACTGGCGGGCGGCATTGGTGAGGTGGTCGTCGCCGCGGATCACGTGGGTGACGCCCATGTCGTGGTCGTCCACCACCACGGCGAGCATGTAGACCGGCGTGCCGTCGGAGCGGAGGAGGATCAGGTCGTCGAGCTGCGCGGCCTCCCAGGTCACCGTGCCCTGGACCGCGTCCTCGACCGTCACCTGACCCTCGCGGGGGGCCTTGAGGCGGATGACGAAGGGCGTGCCGGCCGCCTCCTTCTCGGCGATGGCGGCGGGGTCCGCGTCGCGCCAGGGGGACTGGAAGAGGGGCGGGCGTTTCTCGGCCTTGGCCTGTTCGCGGAAAGCGTCGATCTCTTCCTTCGTGGCCCAGCACTTGTAGGCGGTGCCGTTGGCCAGCATCGCCTCGGCCACCTCCGCATGGCGCGCCTGCCCGGCGGCCTGGGAGACGGCGTCGCCGTCCCAGTCGAGCCCGAGCCAGCGCATGCCTTCGTAGATCGCCGCCGTGGCCTCGGGCGTGGATCGCTCGCGATCGGTATCCTCGATGCGCAGCAGGAACTTGCCGCCATGGTGGCGCGCGAAGGCCCAGTTGAAGAGCGCCGTGCGCCCGCCGCCGATATGAAGGAAGCCCGTGGGCGAGGGGGCGAAGCGGGTGACCACTGAGGGGTCGCGTCCAGTCTCGCTCATGGCAGGGCTCCTTCGCTGCGATTGCCGGGGATGCCCATGCCCCATCGGGCCGCGGGCTTCAACCGCCCGGATGAGCCGGCCGATCATCGTTAATCGCGGATTAAGGCCGAGGGGCGTCTGATGGGTCGCTGATGGGCGGCGGGTTCGCGTGTGGCGGTCGGAGCGTGGCGTTGGCGGGCATTGCAGGCCTGTTGGGTGATCGATGGGTCGGGTCTGGAGGGGCACGGCGCTCGTCGGCCATGTCCCATGGCTGGGCGTCGGTCGAGACCTTCCTGCGGTTCGAGCTTCGGCGTGCCGCGCTCTGGTTGCCTGTGGGGCTAGGCCTCGGCATCTGGCTCTATTTCGCCCTGCCGGCCGAGCCGGCGGACTGGGCCTTGTGGTTGCCGGTGCTGCCGGCGGGCCTGTTGCTCATACCTCTGGTTTGGCGGCGGATGCCGGGGCGGGCGCTGGGGCTCGGGGCGCTGGCGCTCACGCTCGGCTTTGCGTTAGCGCTTGGCGCCGCGATGCGGGCGGACGGACCGCGGCTCGGCGCGCCTGTGACGGGAACGGTGGAAGGGCGGGTCATCGCACTCGACCGGGCCGGGTCCGGCGCGCCGCGGGTGCTGCTCGAGCGGGTGAGCCTCTTCGGGTATCGATCGTTTCGCGTGCCGACGCGGGTGCGCGTGGCCCTGCTCGACACAGCGCCTGCCGAGGCTCCCCGTCCGGGGGACTGGGTGCATGTCTATGCAACGCTCTTTCCCCCGTCCGCGCCGGTCGAGCCCGGGGCGTTCGACTTTGCCCGCCGGGCCTATTTCGAGGGCATTGGGGCGACCGGCTTTGCGCGCAGCCCGGCGATGCGTCTGCCGGCGCGCGAGAGCGTGGGCGCGCGGGCCGAGCCCTTGGTCTCGAGCTTCGACCATCTGCGGCTCCGCTTCGCCCGCGCCCGGAACGCGCTCTCTGACGGGATCCGTGCGGCCCTGCCAGGCGCTGCGGGGGCTTTCGCGGCGGCAATCATCACCGGCGATCGTGCCGGTATCGAGGAGGCGGATGCCGAGGCCCTGCGGATCTCCTCGCTCGCCCATCTGCTGGCGATCTCGGGCCTGCATATGGGCATGCTGACGGGTCTGGTCTTCACCGTCGTTCGGGCCGGGCTCGCTTTGGTCGGGCCGGTGGCGCTGCACCTGCCGGTGAAGAAGCTCGCGGCGGGGGCGGCGCTGCTGGCGGGGCTGGCCTATCTCGCGCTCTCAGGCGGCACCGTGGCCACCCAGCGCGCTTTCGTGATGGTTGCCGTGGCGTTGGTGGCGGTAATGCTCGACCGCCCGGCAATTACCCTGCGCGCGCTGGCCCTTGCGGCGACCATCGTGCTGGCGCTCGATCCCGCAGCGCTCTTCGATGCGGGCTTCCAGATGAGCTTTGCGGCGACGACCGCGCTGGTGGCCGTGTACGAAGCGCTCCGTCTTCGCCGGCAGCGGCGGGCGGACGCGGCACCGGACGCCGACGGGACCGCTGATGTGCCGAGGACCCGCCTGTTGCCGCGGAAGCTCGGGGCCCTGGGCGGCGCGCTCTGGACCGGGTTGGGGGCGCTGCTGCTCACCAGCGTGGTTGCCGGGGCGGCGACGGCGCCTTTCTCGGGCGTGCATTTCAACCGGGTGGCGCCCTGGGGCTTGGTCGCGAACCTGGCGGCCGTGCCCGTGATGGGCGCCTGGATCGCACCGATGGCCGTGCTGGCGGGGTTGGCGGCGCCCTTCGGGCTGGCGGCACCGATGCTCGGGCTCATGGGGCTCGGGATCGACTGGGTGCTGGGCGTGGCGCATTGGGTCGCTGCCCTGCCCGGTGCGGATGCCGGGGTGCCCGCCGCGCCGCGATGGCTTCTGGGTGCGGTGGCGCTGGGCGGGCTGTGGGCTGCGATTTGGCGCGGGCCGTGGCGCGCGCTTGGCGTTGCTGCCGCGCTCATCGCGCTCACGGCAGCGCGCGCTGAGCCGCCGCCACGCCCGGTGCTCATTATCGCGGAGGAGGGGCGGCTGCTCGGTGTTCTAGGCCCCGAAGGGCGGGCGCTCGACCGGGCGCTGGGACAAGGCTTCGCAGCGGAGACGTGGCTGCGGCGCGATGGCGAGCGTCCCGGTCAGGAGGTTGCGGCCGCCCGCCCGGGCTTTGGGCTGCCAGGCGAGGATCGAACGCTGGAGGCGGCGCTGGGCCATGGCTGGGCGCTGCAGGTGCTGCGCGGGCGTGGGGTAACGCCGGATCGGCTGGCGGAGGCCTGCATCAGCGGACGCGTTCTGGTCGCGCCACGACATGAAGCGCGCCCCGAGGGGCCGTGTGTCTTCATCGGCCGGCATGAGCTGGCGGCAGGCGCTGTCGGCCTGTGGATCACGCCCGCGGGCCCGCGGATCGAGAGCAGCGCCCCCACCGGCACGCGCCGATGGCACCGAGGGTGGCCAGGCCACGGGCGCGTTGGCGGCGGGTGAGGACGCCGCGCACGCGCTCAGCGGTAGGTGCGGATGAGGCCGACCATCTTGCCCTGGATCTTCACGCGGCCTGCCCGGTAGAGGCGGGTTTCATAGGCCGGGTTGGCAGCCTCGAGCGCGATGGCATCGCCTTTCCGGCGGAGCCGCTTCAGGGTTGCCTCATGATCCTCGATCAGCGCCACGACGATGTCGCCATTGTTCGCCGTCTGCTGGCGGCGCACGACCACAACGTCTCCGTCATGAATGCCGGCGTCGATCATGGAGTCGCCCTTCACTTCGAGCGCGTAGTGCTCGGAGCCGCCGTCGATCATGCCGCTGGGCACGCCGAGCCGCTGGGCGCCGTTCTCTATGGCCTCGATCGGGCTGCCGGCGGCGATGCGGCCGACGAGCGGGACCATCGCGGCTTCCTCGCCCCGCTTCACCGGGGCGGCGCCAAGGCGGCTGAGCGCGTCGATCTCGGGCGATACCGGGGCGCTGCCGGCGCTTGGTGCCGACGTGGCGCGGTCCCCGTCGATCACCTCGGGACGGAAGCCCTGACGCGGCACCTCGCCCCCCACATTCTCCGGCAGGCGCAGGATCTCGATGGCGCGGGCGCGGTGCGCGAGACGGCGGATGAAGCCGCGTTCTTCCAGTGCCGTGATCAGCCGATGGATGCCTGACTTCGACCGCAGATCGAGCGCTTCCTTCATTTCGTCGAAGGATGGCGAGACACCGTCGCGCTGCACGCGCTTGTGGATGAACATGAGCAGGTCATGCTGCTTACGCGTCAGCATCGGGATACCCCTCTTCACCTTGACCGGTCTGACGAAGACCGATGTTCGTCTGTATTTATTGGGAACGTTCTAAAATTGTTCGCCTTTTGTGTCAACCATTCGTGGCCTAGCGGCAAGATGAGAACGGACGGTGATTGAGTCTTTTGCGCAACGCTGCTCAGTCGAGGGGCAGATACTCGACGGTGCTGCCTGCGGTGGCGGCCGGCGCGTTGGGCATCCGGCGGACGAGGGCGTTCGCGTGGGCGAGGACGCGCTGGAGGCTCGAGTCCTGCCGCCGGGCAACGGTGAGGGTGGCGCGGCCGTCCGGGCCCTGACGCAGGCTTGCGCGCATGTAGTGCTCGCGGTCGCCATTCGCTTCGATATCGGCGGCGAGGATGCCCGTGTGAAGCTGAGGGGCGAGGCTTTCCGTGGGCCAGCCGAGGCAGCGGGCGATGGCGGGGACGAGGAAGAGCTCGCCGCACACCATGGCCGAGACCGGGTTGCCCGGCAGGCCGAGCATGGCCGTGCCGTCGTGGAGCCGCCCGGCCATGAGCGGTTTCCCTGGGCGCATGCGGATCTTGTAGAAGTCGAGCGCGAGGCCGGCACCGCCGAGGACCTCCGCCACGAGATCATGGTCGCCGACGGACGCGCCGCCGAGGGTGACGAGGATGTCCGCCCCCCGGGCCGCCTCGAGGGCTGCGAGGAGGCTTTCGCGCGTGTCCCGCGCGATGGGGCAGAGCCGCGGGATGCCGCCGGCGGCGGCGACGCGGGCGGCGAGGGCGGGAGCGCTCGAGGCGATGATCTGGTCCGGCCCCGGCTCCTCGCCCGGCCACACCAGTTCGTCGCCCGTGGCCATGAGTGCCACGATGGGGCGGCGGGCGACGACGGGCTGCGCGACGTTCATTGCCGCGAGCAGCCCGATCTCGCGCGGGCCGATGCGGAGGGGGGCGGTGAGAGCATCGCCCGCCGCGAAGTCCCCGCCCGCGGGGCGGACAAAGCCACCGGGCTGCGGCGCTTCCTGCACGGTGATGCTGTCCCCGGCGCGGGCGGCGTTTTCCTGGATCAGGATGCTGTCCGCACCCTCGGGCAGGGGGGCGCCCGTGAAGATGCGGATCGCCGAGGCCGGGGGCAGGGCGAGGGGCGCGCGGCGGCCCGCGGCGGCTTCGCCCGCTACGGTGAGCACTGTGCCGGCAGTCGCTTCTGCGGCGCGCACCGCATAGCCGTCCATCGCCGAGGCGGCGAAGGGGGGCTGGGCCCGGCCGGCGACGGCATCGGCGGCTAGGATACGGCCCGCGGCCTCCGCCAGCGGCACGGGCTCCTGGCCGAGCGGGGCCACGAGGGCGAGCACGCGGGCCCGGGCTTCCTCAACGCTCAGCATGCGGTCACCCCGATCAGTCCGCCTGCCACTCGCCGGACTTGCCACCGGCCTTGGCGGTGAGGCGGACCTCCTCGATCACCATGCCCCGGTCCACCGCCTTGACCATGTCGTAGACGGTGAGGGCCGCGGTGCTGACGGCGGTTAGAGCCTCCATCTCCACGCCTGTCTGACCCGAGAGCTCGCAGGTCGCCTCGATCTCCACCCGGTTGGGCGGGGCGGGGCGGAGGTCGACGCTCACCTTCGAGAGCATGAGGGGATGGCAGAGGGGAATGAGATCCGGCGTGCGCTTGGCGGCCATGATGCCGGCGAGGCGGGCGACGGCGAGGACATCGCCCTTCTTGGCCCGGCCCTCGATGATCATCGCCAGCGTCTCGGGCGCCATGCGTACGGCGCCGCGGGCGGTGGCGCTGCGGCGGGTGACGGGCTTGTCGCCCACATCCACCATCTGCGCGCGCCCCTCCGCATCGAAATGGGTGAACGCCTTCGGGGCCTCGCCGCTCATGCAGCGCCCCGCTCAGTGGCGGGAAGGGGATCGGCGAGGATCGTGCGCGTGGCCTCGGCCACGTTCTCCTGACGCATCAGGCTCTCGCCGATCAGGAAGCGGCGGACGCCGATGCGGGCGAGGCGGGCAAGGTCTGCCGGGGTGAAGAGGCCGCTCTCGCCCACCACTTCACGGTCTGCCGGCACGCGGGGGGCGAGGCGCTCGGTGGTCTCGAGCGTGGTCTCGAAGGTGTGGAGGTTGCGGTTGTTGATGCCGATGAGAGGTGCGTCGAGCAGGAGCGCGCGGTCGAGCTCCGCTTCGTCATGCACCTCCACCAGCGTGTCCATGCCCCAGTGCTCGGCGGCGGCATGCAGGTCGGCGGCGAGCGCGTCCTCCACGCTGGCCATGATGATCAGAATGCAGTCCGCCCCCCAGGCGCGGGCCTCCGCCACCTGGTAGGTGTCGTAGAGAAAGTCCTTGCGGAGGGCGGGGAGCGGGCAGGCAGTGCGCGCTTCGGCGAGGTAGGCGGGATCGCCCTGGAAGCTCGGCGCGTCGGTTAGCACGCTGAGGCAGGCGGCGCCGCCTTCGGCGTAGGCCTGGGCGAGGGCGCCGGGCTCGAAATCGGCGCGGATGAGGCCCTTGGAGGGCGAGGCGCGCTTCGGCGAGGTAGGCGGGATCGCCCTGGAAGCTCGGCGCGTCGGTTAGCACGCTGAGGCAGGCGGCGCCGCCTTCGGCGTAGGCCTGGGCGAGGGCGCCGGGCTCGAAATCGGCGCGGATGAGGCCCTTGGAGGGCGAGGCGCGCTTGATCTCGGCAATCAGGCCGTAGCCCGCGTCGGCCGCCGTGGTGAGGGCAGCGCGGAAGGGGAGAACCGGGGGCGCGGCGCGGGCGTCGGCCTCGATATCGGCGAGCGGGCGCGCGGCCTTGGCGGCGGCGATCTCGTCGAGCTTGTAGGCCTTGATGCGGTCGAGAATGGTGCTCATGGGGGCGTCCTAGACCGTTTTGCGTGGGGACGGAACCGGGAGGGCGTCTCAGCCCGCGGCGGCGGCCGAGGTGATGGCGGCAAGCTCGGCGATCTTTTCCCGGGCGGCGCCTGTATCGATGCTCTCCGCCGCGATGCGGGCGCCGTCCTTCAGGTCCCCGGTCCGGCCCGCGACGACGAGGGCGGCGGCGGCGTTGAGGAGCACCGCGTCGCGATAGGCGCCGGTCT
>JBCBHB010000131.1:0-7076 GCA_038526025.1 Pseudomonadota bacterium | reverse complement strand
CATCAGCGCGAGGTCCTGGATCACGAGGATCACGCCGAAGGTGGCGACAAGCTGGAAGAGCTCGGGCGCGCGGTAGACGGGGCGAAGCACCAGCAGCTCCACCAGCACGCCGACGAGCCCGGTGAGCAGACCCGCCATCAGCATCGCCACCCAGAAGCCGAGCCAGCCCTCCATCAGTGCATAGAGCTCGATGCCGAAATAGGCGCCGAGCATGTAGAAGGAGCCGTGGGCGAAGTTCACGATGCGCGTGACGCCGAAGATGAGGCTGAGCCCGGAGGCCACCAGGAACAGCGCGCAGGCATTGGCGAGGCCCGTGATGAGCTGGGCGATGAAGAGTTCCATGAATGTCGCCGCCCTTCACGCCTCGCCTTGCTCGCGCCAGCATCGGAGCGTGCTGCGCCGCGGTCAATCCGCCAATCGGCATGCGGGCCGATCGCGCTGCATCCGCTTTGCGTGAAATCCACCATCCACGGGCGGTCGGCGGTTGCCCTTGGGGCAGATGCGATGAAACGCTGACCCTCGGCGGTGGTGATGGAGGGCGTGCTGTGCGGTTTCTTGCTTCGGTGGCGGTTGTGGTGCTTGCCCTCGCGACGCTCCCGGCGACGGGCGCGGTGCTCTACGACAGCGGGGTGACGTTTGCGAGTGCTTCGGGGGCGAGCGGGGCGGATGCGGCGAACAGTACCGAGCAGGCCAACCGCGTGCCGGTGCCGGCGGGCTCGCTGCTCACCGGCGTTTCGTTCATCGGGCGGTACTTTCCGACCAGTGCGGTGCCACCTGCGAGCGATGCCTTCACGCTCAGGCTCTACGCCGATGCGCCGGGTAGCGGGCCGCAGAACGATCCCTTCGCCGAGGTTGCGCTCACCACGACGCGGCTGATCGAGCCGATGCCGCCGGCGGGGGGCGGGGCGTTCTACTCCTACGAGGCCAGCTTCGCCGGCATCCTGCTCGAGGACCCGGCCGTGTGGGTCAGCATTCAGAACGATACCGCGCCGGGGCAGGACAACCTCTGGGGCTGGGCATCGGGGTCGGGTGCTACGTCGCTCCTGCGCACCACGCGGCGTCGAGGGGCGGGCGCGCCGGCCCCCTGGGGGGACGTTGGCACCGGCTTCCAGGCGCTTACGCTGGAAGGAGCGCCGCCGCCCGTGCCTCTGCCGGCATCGGGCCTGTTGCTGGCGGGTCTCATCGCTTTCGGGCTCAGGGCCGGCGTGTCGGGCGGGCGGTGGCGAGGGTGCGGCCCCGCTGCCCCTCGCGCATGAAGACGTAAAGACCAGCGCTGGTGATGAGCGCGCTGCCGACCAGGGCTGCCGTGCTCGGCAACTCCCCGAAAATGGCAAAGCCCCAGAAGAGCGAGAGCGGGACGAGCACGTATTCGAAGGGCGCGACCGTGGCCGCGGGCGCCGAACGATAGGCCTGGCTCAGCGTGTAGCCGATGAAGCCCGCGGCCAGGCCCAGCCCGCCGATCAACGCCAAATCGTCTTGCTCGGGGATGATCCAGGGGCGGAGGAGAAAGCGCAGGCTCTCGTTCTCGATGCCTTCCAGGTAGCGACCATCCCCTGCGATGAGGCCGAAGAGGATACTGACGCAGAGAAAGGTCGACTGGATGTAGATCGCCATCGCCGCGGCGGGGGCATGCACGCCGAGCCGCCGGGTGAGGATCTGCATGCCGGCATAGGCGACGGCGGAGCCGAGGGGCAGGAGCAGGAACCAGCGGTTGATGCCCTCGGAGCCCGCGGTGCCGAACCCCTCCCACGGACGCATCATCACGAGGACGCCGATGAAACCCACGGCCACCGCCGTGAGCCGCCGCGGCCCCACGGGCTCGCCGAGGAGCGGGATGGCGAGGAGGGTGATGACGAGCGGGGCGATGAAGAAGAGCGCCGTCGCCTCCGCCAGCGGCATCACCACCACGGCGGCGTAGAACAGCATGTTGGCCAGCACCACCAGCAGCCCACGGGTGAGGTGAAGCAGCGGTGTCTGGGTGCGCAGCCGCCTGAGGCCCCCTTCGAACTGCAGGAACGTGAAGGTGAAGGGCAGGGCGAGGAGCGAGCGGAAGAAGACGATCTGGTGGAGCGGGTAATCCCCGGACAGCGCCTTGATCAGCATGTCGTTGATCGAAATGCAGAAGGCGCCGAGCAGCATGCAGCCGATGGCGAAGCGAGCATCCGCCTCCGTGCTGCCTGGGGTCTGCATGCTGTCTCGCCTTTCCGGTGTCACCGCGCGTTGCTGCAGGATGTCAGAGGCGGCGGGGCCCTGCGAGCTTGGATGCGACGCTCCCCGTCGGCCCCCCGTCGGCCCCCGTCGGCCCGCCGCGCCGCTGCTGTTCGTCGGAACTCGCCCACAACTGTGAGCTGCGACACAGGGGATGAGAGCAACCGCAGGTAACATATCGGGTCAAAGGGCGGGTGCGTGGCTGCGGGAGGCTGTCATGAAGACACTGCGAAAGACCGGGGTGAAGTTCGACGAACGCTACTTCGATGGAGAGATCCTGCAGGCGATCGCCGCGGGCAGGCTCTGTCCGGGACGCCCTCAGAACCCCGCCGTCCTGCTTGGCGTGCCTGTACCGGAGGACCCGCGCATGGCCTTCCGCGAGGCCTGGCGCGACCTGGCCGACAGCCCGCGCCTCGCCATGCGCCTGGGCGGGCCCGGGCAGGACCGGGAGACGCTTTTTGCCCTTGCCATGCGCCGGCAGTGGCAGGGGGCGGCCGGGATGGATGGCGCGTGTCCCCCGATACGACATGAGGTCGTTGCGCTCGACGACGGCAGGCTTGAGCATCTGATCGACGGCGTGCCCGTTCTACGCCTTGCCGCCGCATGGCCCGCCGGGCCGGCGGATCGGGCGGCCTTCTCGGACCGCATCACCTTCGTCGTGGCGCATGCCAGGCTTTCGGTCGACGCGCTGGTTCTTGTTGCGGCATCGGGCGGCGTCGACGTGCCTGTGCTGGTACAGGCGCGGGCCGAGACCGTGCGCTTCGTGATCCAGCAGTACACGGGCGCGATCATGCTGCACGCGCCGCTTCTGGTTGCGGGCGATGACACGGGCGCGGCGGCCGAGGCGCGGCTGCTCGCGGTGCTCGGCTTCGTCCGCCGGGCGATGACACCGCTCTGGATCGCTGAGACCCTGCTTGCCGGCCTGCCCGCGGCGGCGCGTGGACCGGCTGCGGCGGAGCTGCTGTTTCACCTGAAGCTGATGGCGATGCCGTTCTCCGGGCGCACCGCCGTGCTGCGGCGGCTGGCAGAACTGCCGCAAGCCAGCCACGGCTTCATCGACGCGCTCGCCGTCGCCTTCGCCGCTTCCGAGGCCTGCTGCGCGCCGCCGCCGATGGCGGCGACGGCCTGACGCCTTGCTGGGCTAGTTCGTGCCCGCACGGAGCGACTTCACGGTCTCGTCGTCGGGCAGGTAGTCTTCGCCCGCCTTGTAGGTCCAGTCGACGAGGCGGCCCCCGCCGTCCACGAGGTCGATGGTGCCCACATAGGCGCCCATGGTGGCCTGGTGATCGATCTCGCGGAACTCGATCGGCCCCACAGGCGTCTCGAGCTCGAGCCCCTTGAAGCCCTTGATGAGGGATGCCGTATCCGTTGCCTGCGCCCGCTCGATCGCGGCGGCGATGGACTGGACGGTCATGTATCCCACAAGGCTGCCGAGGCGCGGGTGGTCGTCGAACGCCTCCTGGTACGCTTCCACGAAGGCCACTGCCGCCGGCTCCTCAACTGCATACCAGGGGTAGCCGGTGGCCACCCAGCCGACCGGGGCCTCGGCACCCAGCGGGTCGAGATACTCGGGCTCGCCGGTCAGGAGACCGTAGACCTGCCGCCCCTCGAAGAGCCCGCGGAGCGAGCCTTCGCGGACGAACTTCGCGAGGTCCGGCCCGAAGGTCACGTTGTAGATCGCGTCCGGCTTCGCGCGCTCCAGCGCCTGCACCTCGGCGCCGGCGTCGATCTTGAAGAGCGCGGGCCACTGCTCGCCCACGAACTCGACCTCGGGCTTCAGCGCCTTCAGGTTCTCCTTGAACGCGGCCACGGCGTCGCGCCCATAGGCGTAGTTCGGGGCGATGAAGGCATAGCGGATGGCATCGGTCTTCGCGGCTTCCTCGGCCAGCATGGCGGCCTGCATGAAGGTGGAGGCGCGGAGGCGGAAAGTGTGCTCGTTGCCCTTGGCCCAGACCAGCGCGTCGGCCAGCGGCTCGGCAGCGAGGTAGACGACCTCGTTCGCATCGGCCCAGGACGAGATGGCGAGGCCGACATTGGACAGGATGGAGCCGGTCAGCATCACCACACCATCGCGGCTCACGAGCTCCTCGGCGATCTTCACCGCCTCGCCCGGCTGGCCCTGGTCGTCCCGGAAGATGAACTGGAGCGGGCGCCCGAGCACGCCGCCGGCATCGTTCACGTCGCGCAGCGCCAGCTCGATGCCCTTCTTGTAGGGCTCGGCGAAGGCTGCGAGGCGTTTGTAGTGGTTGATTTCGCCGATGAGGATCGGCTCGCCTTCCTGCGCGGCGGCGGGCAGGGCGAACGCGCCCGCGAGGGCGGTGGCGAGGGCGGCGAGAACGGGGCGTCGGTTGAGGCGCATCGGTGGTCTCCCTGTCTTTGCGGCAGTGCCGCAGGTGAGAGCCTAGCCAATGCCGACGCCCCGCTGCACGCGAAAAAGGGCGCGAGGGGCCGCGGGCCGGTCAGAGTTCCGGCTTGGCCGCGCTCTTTCCCGGGTTCTCGCGCGCCATGCCGGCGGCAAGATCAGCCGAGAGCCGGGCGGCCACGCGCTTCCAGATCTCGTCGTTCATCATGTCGTAGCTTGCGATGTGCAGGTCGAGCACCGGGTGCTTGAGGCCGGTCTTGCTGCTGAGCTTCTCGGAGACCACCGCGCTTGCAAAGCTGCCGCAGAGCGCGAAGACGCCGGTGGTGAACTTCGACTGCTGGCCCGGGATTGAGACCTTCTGCTCGTAGACGCCGCCTTCGCGGCCCGCGTCCTCCATGGCCGTCCGGCAATAGGGGCGGGGACGGGTGAGGAGGCGGCCTTCCTTCACCATGCCGCCCGCCTGTTCGCCCATCCGGTCGTAGAAGCGGGTGATCTCGCCGGCCCCGTATTTTGCGTCGACCGCGCTGCTGAGGGCTTCGAGGGTGATGCCCGCTTCGGGATGGGTCACCCAGCGGCGGCGGATGGAGACGGCGCGGGCCTCGGGCAGCGCCGCGCCCGCCGCATCGGCCGCGCCTTCATAGGCGATGACGACGAGGTCGTCCGCCACGTTGGCGTCCTCGAACTCGGGCTTGCGGCCGTAATGAACGATCTCGGCGACGTAGCCTTCATCCTCCACCCGGCGCAGGCGGTCGTCCTGGGGGGCATAGCCGCGCTCATCGATCAGGATCGCCTCAACCGCCGCCCGCGTGGCGCCGAGAGAGGCGCCGAGCACGTCGAGCCCCTCCGGCAGGATCGCGCGCCGAAGCGGCGGGACGGGGCCGATACGACGGAAGAGCTTAGCCGGCTCGAGCGCCGGCATGTCCTCTCCCGCAAAGGAAAGGGCGAGCGTGCCGGACCCGGCATCCGCAAGCGCGGGGTCGAGATCGTTCGGGCAGTCCGCCGAACTCAGGTTCTCGCGCCGCAGCGTCTCGGTGATTTGGTCGTCTTCGAGTGTCAGCAGGTAGCGGCAGCGCAGCGTGCCCTTGAAAGTACGGCCCGAGGCTTCGAGCGTCAGCTCCCCCAGCCCGCTCACGATGGAAGCGCGCACCTTCACCTTGGCGCGGTCGCCCTCCGTCTCCCCCTGCCAGAGCCCGTCAGTCAGCGGCGATGCGCCAGCAGGCACGACGCCAAGAGCCAGGCCACCGGCGACAAGGGCCGTTGCGAAGGCGCGGGAACGCCGGTGCGCGACGGGCTTGGGGCGAAGGATCATGGGGCGCGGCTCCTGCAGGCATTGGGCGATACACGGTATGGGCTGGGATACGCGTGAAAACTCACCACACCATGACAGCATAGCGTGGCGGGCGGAATTGGGGAGGGTCGGCGCGCCGCTCCGCCGCCGTCAGTCGTGGTAGATGAAGGCCCCTGTGGGCTGGCCGCCCGCATCGGTTGTGCGCTCGAGCGCCACTCGCTCAGCGATACGTTTGCGGTAGACCATCGGCGCCCGATCGATCGCGAGGCGAATGGGGCGGCGCTGGTTCGGGCGCTTCTCTTCGTGCTGGATGGCCTCGAGCACGGCCTTGTCCTCGGCGAAGGCGATACGGAAGAGGCCGTCCATGCGCTCGGAGACCTCTTCGTTGCCGAGCTCGACATTCCTCAGATGCATCCAGCGGTCGATCGTGAGGTCAGCGGTCACCGGCGTGAGGAGGTGGATGGCGAAGATGCGCATCGCGCCCTTGTCCGTCCGGCCCCGCTCGTCCTCCTCCAGCGCCACCGCCGTCGGTGCCGAGCCGAAATCGATCACGGCCGTGCAGGGGGTGTGGAGATAGTAGTAGTGCCAGCGGTCCACATTCCCCTCGAAGCCACCGAAGGCCTTGAAGAAGCCGATGGGCTCGGCATCGCGGATCCAGCGCCAGGCGACCAGCGGCTCGGTATCGGTGCGCACATGGACGGGCACGTTCTCGGAGGCCGCGTTGCCGAGCGTGGTGGGGTGCACGAAGCTCACATGCGCAGGGTCCACCAGGTTCTCGGCGACGTTCAGGTAATGCGCCTCGATCTCCAACGCGTCGCCATGATGCGTGTGCCAGGCAGGGTCGCCGAGTTCGGGCAGGTCGAAGCAGAGATCGGCATCCGCCTTCTCGGGCTCGCCCATCCAGATCCAGACGATGCCGTGGCGCTCGAGCACCGGATAGGCCTTCACCCAGGCCGCGGCGGGGAGGTTGGACTGGCCCGGCACGCGGACACAGGCGCCGGAGCAGTCGAAGACCAGCCCGTGATAGCCGCACTGCACTTCGTCGCCCAGGCGCTTGCCCATGGAGAGGGGGAGCTGGCGGTGGGGGCAGCGGTCCTCGAGGGCGGCGACGCTGCCGTCGAGCCGGCGGAACATGACGACGTGTTCCTCGAGGAGGGTTACCCGGCGGAGCGCCTCGCCGAACTCCGACGACCAGCCGGCGACGTACCAGGCGTTGCG
>JBCBHB010000130.1:0-7085 GCA_038526025.1 Pseudomonadota bacterium | reverse complement strand
GCATCGGCCAGCAGGCTCGTCGCGCCGATGAAGCCGAAGTTCCAGCCGATGCCGAGCAGGATGAGGGCGATATAGAAGTTCTCAATGGCGATGCCGGCCGCCGCGATCACGGCGCAGAGGGCGATGGCGGCAAGACCGGCCGCGATCACCCGCTGCGCGCCGAAGCGTGCGATGAGCGACCCGGTGAAAAAGGAAGGCGCGTACATCGCGAGGACATGGGCCTGGACCACGCCCGCGGCATCTGCGGTGCCGAAGCCGCAGGCCGCCATGGCGAGCGGCGTCGCCGTCATCATGAGGTTCATGAGACCGTAGGTGGCCATTGCGCAGATCATCGCCACCTGCACCCTGGGATTGCGGAGGATCGTGCCAACCGGGCGACGGTCGACCTTCGCGACGCGTGCGGGGCGCGGGATCTGAAGGAAGAGAAGCGGTATGGCGCCGATCACGTTCAGCCAGATCACCGCCTCATAGGCGCCCGCATGGGGCACCGGCGCCCGCCAGTCGCCGAAGAGTTTCACCATCTCGGGGCCGAGGATGGCGGAGATCAGCCCAGCCGCCATGGTCCAGGCGATTGCCTTGGGCTTGAAGGCGGGGCTGGCCATGTCGGCCGCGGCGAAGCGGTAGAGGTTGTGGGCAGACCAGTAGACGCCGGTAAGCGCGCTGCCCGCCAGGAAGACCTCGAAGCTTTGGGCGTAGATGCCCTGCAGCGAGATCCAGGCCCCGAGCGCACCGGCCGCCGCACCCAGCAGAAAGCCCGGGCGGCGTCCGAAGCGGCCCATGAAGAGCGAGAGCAGCGGCGCCCCGATCATGGACCCCACGACAGCGATGGTGATGGGCAGCGTCGCAAAGGCCGCGTCATGCGCCAGCATCGCGCCCACGAGCCCACCGAGGATCATCATGATGGGCAATTGGGCGCCCAGCACGGCCTGCCCCCAGGAGAGGATGAGCACGGCGCGCAGCGCCCGCGGATCCTCCCCGCCAGCGCGCTCGATGTCGCTCGTCTCGATGGCGCTGTCGGACATAGACTCGCTCCTCAGGCTGCGGCGCGACCCTAGGCGCCGCAACCCGAGGAGGAAAGCCTTCCGCCGGGGCGTTCAGGCCTCGGCGCTACGGCGACGTGCCATCCAGCCCAGTCCCGCAAGGCCCGCGAGGAGGAACGGCATGCTCATCGGCACCGGCACATCGACCTTCTCGAGGATTTCGAGCCTTCCCAATTCATCCGTATCGAGGAAGCTCACGGCGATCGACTCGATGTCCACGCTCGAGCTCGCGCTCACGTTGAAGAGAAAGTTTAGGCCGAAAATGTCGATCGTCGTGCCGGGAGCGAGTGTCCGGTCTGCGAACAACTGAAAACTCGTGCTGCTGCTGCTCGTGCCGTCCGTATCGGGGCTGATCGTGTTGCCCATCATGTCGACGAGGCTGATGTCCTGAAAGGTACCCAGAGGCGTGGAGAAGGTGATCGTCGTGGCGTCGCTCAGCAGGAACTCGACCGTGGTGTTCAGGCCGGTGCCCGTGTAGCGAATGAACTTGTTTCCGCTGAAGGCGATGTCGTCCTGACCGGTCAGGGTGCCCGGCGACGGGATCGTTTGGCTGAAAGGAATGGACGGCAGATCGATGCGCCCGCTGGCAGCAACACCGACCGGTCCGGGATCCACCACAATCAGGGCGTGGGCCTGGCTGGTGGCGCCCAAGATGACAACGGCGGCAACCGCCGCCACGTACCGATTGAATGACATGTCGTAACCCTCCTCGCATTTCGTGATGGCCTCACGCTGGGGAAGGGGCGGTGTGAATGCACGTCAATGCGGGACAACGCATCGTAAATCGGCGGTATATCTGCGTTAACGCGCTTCCAGGGCGCCAGGACGCGCCTCGCGCGCCATGTGGTCGAGCACGCCGTTCACGAGGCCGGGTTCCTTTCCGGAGAAGAAGGCCTTGGCCACGTCGACGTATTCGCCGATCACGACTTTGGGGGGAATGTCCTGGCGGGCGATCAGCTCGTGACCCGCCGCACGGAAGAGGGCACGGAGCGTCGCGTCGATCCGGCCGAGGGGCCATTTCTCCACCAGGGCGCGGTCGGTCATCTGATCGATCCGAACCTGGGCCTTCACGACGCCGGCGAGCACGTTGCGGAAGTGCTCGACATCCGCCTCCGCGTAGGTCGCGCCTTCGATCTCGGCGCCCAGCCGGTGCGTCTCGAACTCTCGGCGAACCTCGGGCAGGGGCGTGCCGGCGATTTCCATCTGGTAGAGCGCCTGCACCGCCGCCAGCCGCGCGGCGGAGCGGGCAACGCGGGCCTTCAGCTTCGCGGCGGGCTTTGGCGCGGGGTTGGCGCCGGACGGGGCGTCGTCGCTCATCGTATCAGGCCGTTCGTGTGGGCAGGGCGCCGGCGTAGAGCGTGCCGTCGTCCGGCGTGGGGGCGGGGGGTGAACCGCCGGTTCGGAACCGGCGTGCGAGGGCAATGAGATGCAAGGCTGCCTCGGCAGCGCCGCCGCCCTTGTTCTGCCCGGCCGGATCGGCACGCACTACCGCCTGCCCTTCGTTCTCGACGGTCAGGATGCCGTTTCCGATGGCAAGGCCCCGGTCCACGCCGAGCATGGTGATGCCCCGTGCGCTTTCTTCGCAGACAGTCTCGTAGTGCGTCGTCTCGCCACGAATGATGCAGCCAAGCGCTACGTAGCCCTCGTACCGGCGGCTTTCCGCGGCAAGGCGGATGGCGACCGGTACCTCGAGCGCGCCCGGCACCTCGATCACGTCGATACCGGCGCCCACCTTGGCGAGCGCGCCCTTGGCACCGGCGATGAGGTTGTCCGCGATCTCGCGATAGAACGGGGCGCAGACGATCAACACCATCGGTGCGGGGGCAAACGGGGGCAGTGCGAGGCTGTCGTCGTCCTTATGCTCGGCCATCTCAGGCGTCTCCCTGCCGCTTCGGAATGGGGCGCGTGTCGGTGATGGTGATGCCATAGCCCTCGAGGCCCACCACCTTCGGCGCCGGTGAGTTCGTGAGCATGATCATCTCGCTCACCCCCAGCGCCTGGAGCACCTGAGCGCCCACGCCGTACTGCCGCAGCTCCTTCGGGCTGGCGCCGCGCGGGCGCAGCCGGTCCGAAATCGCCGTTGGGGAGGTGTCGCGCAACATGACCACCGCGCCCCGGCCTTCCTCGGCAATCGCCGCCATCGCATCCGGCACCTGCGTGGCGCGCTTGGGATCGAGGGCCAGGATGTCGTCCAGCGGGTCGAGCACATGCATGCGGACGAGGACGGGTTCGGGGGTCGAGAGGTCGCCCTTGACCAGCGCATAGTGCTCGTTGCCGTCCGGGGCATCGCGGAAGACACGCATGCGCCACGTGCCGCCATGCCCGCTCACTATATCGGCCTCGTCCACCTGCTGGACCAGATTGTCGTGCCGGCGGCGATAGGCGATCAGGTCCGTGATGGTGCCGACCTTCAGCCCGTGGCGCTGCGCGAAGGCCACGAGATCGGGCAGGCGGGCCATCGTCCCGTCCTCGTTCATGATCTCGCAGATCACCCCGGCGGGCCGTTTGCCCGCAAGCCGCGCAATGTCCACGGCAGCTTCCGTATGCCCGGCCCGGACGAGGACGCCGCCATCGCGAGCACGCAGCGGAAAGATGTGCCCCGGCGTCGCGATATCGGCCGGCCCGCTCTCCGGCGCGATGGCCGCTTCGATGGTGCGCGCCCGGTCTGGCGCGGAAATGCCCGTGGTCACGCCCTCGCGCGCTTCGATGCTGACAGTGAAGGCCGTCTCGTGGCGCGACTGGTTCTGCGCGGCCATGAGCGGCAGACCGAGACGGTCGATGATCTCGCCCGCCATGGCGAGACAGATCAGCCCGCGGCCATGGGTGGCCATGAAGTTGATGGCGGCAGCATTGGCATCGGTTGCGGGGATCACGAGGTCGCCCTCGTTCTCGCGGTCCTCGTGGTCCACGAGGATCACCATGCGCCCCTCACGTGCGGCTTCGATGATTTCTGCCGCGGGGCTGATCGCGTCGCTGTAGTCGGTCCGCTCGGTCATCCGCCTTCCGCCTTGCCAGCGCCTCGCTCGAGACGCCCTTGCCTGCCGCGGGCGGACATAGACCGGCAGGCGCGCGATGGCCAGAGAGGATGGCGGCTTGGTCGCAGGGGCCGACGCCCCCGATCACGCAAAGCCGCGTTGCGTAATGCTCAGGCCTCGGCGGCGACAAGCACGCGCTCGGTCGCGCGACGCTGGCGGATCGTGCGGGCGAGAAGCCCGATACCGCCCGCTACGAGAAAGAGACCACCGGGAAGACCGAGCGCCAGCAGGCTCGCCGTCTCGCCCTCGACACGCGTGGCGCCCACCCCGGGAACGTCCATCAGCACGGCGCTCACAATAGCGCCCTCGACGACCTGGCCCCCCAGGATCGCGGCAAGCAGCACCCAGTAAACAACGGCAAGCACCAACGTCATCGTGTACATCGTCGCTCTCCCCACCAACCCCGCGCTGCCAGACCACAACGGCAGCACGGTTAAAGAATCGTGGGGAGGGGGCGCGGTACTGGCGGGTTTGTGGCGGTTTCAGGGAATCTGCCCCGAAACCGTCCCATTTTAGGTCAGCTCGCCTATGATGACGCTTCCGCCAGCCGTGCGACGTAGCGGGCCAGGAGATCGATCTCGAGGTTCACCGCGCTTCCCTCGGTTGCATCGATCAAGTTGGTCACGGCCCAGGTATGGGGGATGATGTTGATCCCGAAGACCGTGCCGTCTGGCCCGTCCTCCACGCTGTTCACGGTCAGCGAGATCCCATCCACCGCCACGGAGCCCTTCTGCGCGAGGTAAGGCCCCAATGTCTTGGGGGCGAGCACCTCCACCCGGTGCGAGCCGCCTTCGGGTTTGATCGAGGTGATCCGCCCCAGCCCGTCAACATGGCCCGAGACGATATGCCCGCCTAGCTCGTCGCCCACCCGCAGCGAGGGTTCGAGATTGACCTTCGTCCCAACGGTCCAGTGCTGCAGCGTCGTCAGCGACCGGGTCTCGGTCGATGCGTCGATCGCGAACCACGTCCGCCCCTCTCGCGTGCCCTTGCCCACGACCGTGAGGCAGACGCCGTTGCAGGAGATTGAGGCGCCGATATCGATCTCCGCTTCCGGGCGCGCGCAGGCAATCTCGATCCGCGTGTCGCCTGCGTCCGAGATCGCTGTGACCTCGCCCACTTCCTGCACGATCCCGGTGAACATGGCTTCCTCCTGGCTGGTGTCGCGGAGGTAGCGGGCGGCGGACGGCGGAGCAAGGGAGCGCAGCCCGAAGGAGGGAACAATTAGCGTACATTCTTAGCTCTTTCTCAAGCATACCACGCGAGAACCGGGCCTGAGCGGCGCAGAAGGTGCCGCATGTTCATCGGAAGGATGAGGTCATGGCTCGAACGGCTACGCGCGCGTTTCGTCTCGGCGCGTTACTCACGGCTACCCTCGTGCTCGGCGCCTGTGCGCTGCCGCGCGGTGGGCCCTATGTTTCTGAGATCGAGGTGGGCGCCGGTGCGGCGCTGCCCTTCGACGTGGTGGAGGTGACGCCCCAGGTGCTCGCCAAAGCGCGGATGGATGAGCGCCTGGGCTTTGACGAGGCGTTTCGCGACACCGCGGTTGAGAACACGGCGCTCGTGAACCGGGGCGACGTGCTCAGCATCACCGTCTGGGAGAATAGCGACACCGGCCTGCTCAACGAAAGCGGCATCGGTGCAACCGTGCTGCCGAGCGTGAAGGTGGACGAGCGGGGCTTCGTGCATGTGCCCTATGTGGGCCGCGTGCGTGCGGCGGGGCGCAGCCTTTCGCAGCTTCGCCATGCGATCCGTCAGCAGCTGGCGGAACGGACGCTCAACCCCCAGGTCGATGTGTTTCCGGAGGCGACGGAAGGCCGCCTGGTGAGCGTGCAGGGAATGGTGAACACGCCCGGCATCTACCCGATCCGCACGGGTGCGCGGCGCGTCTTGCCGATGCTGGCCCAGGCCGGCGGGATCAAGGCCGACCCGGAAGTGGTGAAGGTGCGCCTGCGCCGCGGGCTCGCGACAGGCGAGATCTGGCTGCAGGACCTTTACGACGAGCCGCAGATGAACGTGGCGCTGAAGCCCGGAGACGCCGTGATCGCGGAGCGTGACCGTCGGATCTTCACCGCCCTCGGCGCGGTCGGCCGTCCCGCCACCGTGCCGTTCCCGGTGCGCGATCTGTCCGTGACCCGGGCGCTCGGCCAGGTTGCCGGACTAATCGACACCACGGCGGATCCCACTGGGATCTTCCTGTTCCGTGCCGAACCCGAGGCGGTTGCGCGGGCGGTGCTCGAGGACCAGACGGTGCAGGGCCCGCGCCGGATCGTCTACGTGATCGACCTCACCAAGCCCGGCGGCATGTTTCTGGCGCGGGAGTTCATCATGCGGGACGACGACACGCTCTACGTGACAACGGCACCCTTCGTGCAGTTCCAGAAAGTGCTGCAGTCGATCGCGCCGGTTCTGGGCCTTGCGGGCACCACGCGCTCGCTCTCGGGTCTCTGAGCGTGAGGCGGCGCGCGCAGGGTGCGGCGACCGAGCCTGATCGGGCGGCGCGGGGGCGCTCGATGAGCGCCGCTCGCGGGTCCGCGTCCGCCGTGCGCCGCCGCGCCTCGGGCCGGATAGATCAGGCGGCACCTAAGACAGGGCGCCTGCCGCGCCCCGCCGCCCTCCGCCACGCTTCGCCCAAGGCCGGGCGGCGCAAGGGCGAGGCGCGCCCGCCCATCGATCCGAAGGCTCACGCGCCGGGCGGCAGCGGCTCCCAGACCGACATCACGTCGCTTCCCTCGATCGAGAGCGCCGTGCGGCGGAAGCGAGGAGCGGCCGCGAGCTGCTCCAGCCCCAAGCCGCCCACGGCGGGATGGCCGTCGGAGCCGATGATGGCGCCGGCACTGAACATCACCAACCGGTCCACGAACCCACCGGCGATCAGCGCGGCAGCGAGTGCGCCGCCGCCTTCGACCAAGACGCCCCCAACCCCCCGCGCTGCCATGCCTTCCAAGAGCGCGCGGAGATCGAGCGCACCCGATGCCACCTCGCCTCCGCCGCTCCGCTGGCCCTGGAGGAT
>JBCBHB010000129.1:0-7104 GCA_038526025.1 Pseudomonadota bacterium | reverse complement strand
CGGACGAGCAGGAGATCCGGATCAGGGGCCAGCGGATCATCTACATGGTGCACCCGGAAGTCGGCCATCTGGGCATCTTCGTCTCCTCCAAGATCGCGAAGAAGGAGCACACCGAGGTTGCCTCCACGATGAAGACCATCGAGGCACTGGCACCCGGTCTCTACGAGATGAAGGTCGACGCCGTGGAGGGTCACGGGCAGGACAAGCGTTACCTCGTCAGCTTCGTCGAACGAAAGCTCGACGATATTCGCGCGCTCGATGATGGGCGTGACGACGAAGCGGCCTTCGGTGCCGTCGCCCGCGCCTCGGAACTGCAGGCGGAGATGTACGACATGTTCTGCCGGCCCTTCGTGAAGGCCATGGTGAACCGCCATCATGCGGGCATGCTTCGGGCGTTGCATCCGCTCCGTATGCAGCGTTCGCTCATGTCGTCGCACAACCCCTTCATGGCCCCGATCTCGGCCCTGGCAGAGACCATCGCGGCCGGCCGCCATGCGGTCGACGAGAGCAACGGCTACGTGCAGGCCGAGCGTGTGGTTGCCGATCTCGTGGAGCAGAGCCTCGACATGTTCCGGGACGTGCGCGACGCGGGCTACGAGGGGCTGTTCTATGGCCTCTGGGGCGGGCCGATGGCAAAGGCCTTCGGCGCGCCACGCGCCGCCCGCCGTTCGCTGAAGAGCCAGGACGAGTTGCGGGGCCTGCCGGAGGTCCAGTCCGCGTTGATGTATATGGAGCGCGGCGGCTTCGTGGAGGCCGTGATCCGCATGCTCATCCTGCTGGCGGACAGCCGCGGCAATGTGCGGCGGGACCGGCTGGAACGCGCCTCCCGCGTGCTCACGCAGGACGAGCCCTTCCGCTCGCTCAGCATGGAGAACCGCGCCCGGATCATTCACGAGCAGACGCTGGTCGCCACCTTCGATCCGGAGGGAGCCGTGCAGTCGCTGCCGAAGCTCCTGCGCACCAAGGCGGAGCGGCAGCGTGCGGCGGCCGTCGCACAGTACATCCCCGGCAGGATCGAGGAGATGGCGCCGAACACGCTTGCGGCCCTGCAGGCGTTCCGCGAGGTGCTCGGCCTGCCGCCGGCCACCGAGGATGTGCTCGAAGATCCGCTGTCGGTCGGCAGCGTCGGTACAGCGGCGGAGTGAGCATGTTCAGCCAGGGAGATCGCCGTGGCTGAGGGTCCCGCTCCTGGTGGCGCGGCAGGCAGCTGGGCAGGTGGCGGCGGGGTTATCCTGACGCTCAATGCCGGCTCGTCTTCCATCAAGTTCGCCCTCTATGCACACGGCGCCGGCGACCCTGTGCTGCGTCTCACCGGGCAGGTCGAGCGCATCGGCTCCGCCCCGCGGCTGCGGGCCCGTGCCGCCTCTGGCGAGACGCTGACCGAGGAGGCGCTGCCGGATGCCGGCGCCGGGCATGAGGGCGCGCTCGCTGCGATCCTGTCACTCGTCGAGGCCAGGGCCGAAGGCGGGCCCGTCCTCGCCGTCGGCCACCGGGTGGTGCATGGCGGGCCGGAGCGCACGGGGCCGGCGGTGCTCGACGACGCGGTGCTGGCAGAGCTCGGGCGCTACAGCTCCCTCGCGCCGCTCCACCAGCCGCACAATATTGCAGGTGTCCAGGCGGCACGCGCGGTCTTTCCCGGCATCCCGCAGGTTGCCTGTTTCGACACGGCTTTTCACCGCGGGCACCCCTGGGTGAACGATGTCTTCGCCCTGCCGCGCGCGTTCTACGAGCGCGGCGTGCGCCGATATGGCTTTCATGGCCTGAGCTACGACTACATCGCCGGCCGGCTCGCGGAGATCGCGCCCAGTCTCCATGCGGGGCGCGCGGTGGTCGCGCATCTCGGCAACGGCGCTTCGATGTGCGGCATGCTCTCGGGGCGTTCGGTCGGTTCCACGATGGGCTTCTCCGCGCTCGACGGCCTGCCGATGGGCACACGCTGCGGTCAGGTCGACCCCGGTGTCGTCCTTCATCTCATCCGCCAGGAGGGCATGTCCGCCGACGAGGTCGAGACGCTGCTCTACACGCAGTCCGGCCTCCTGGGCCTCTCAGGGCTTTCGAACGACATGCGAACCCTCGAGGCCGCGGGCACGCCCGAGGCGCATCAGGCCATCGACTACTTCGTCTTCCGCATCCGCCGCGAACTCGGCGCCCTCTCGGCCGTGCTGGGCGGGCTCGACGCGCTCATCTTCACCGGCGGGATCGGCGAGAACTCGACGCTCATCCGGGAGCGGGTTTGCGAGGGGATGGGCTGGATCGGGATCGAGCTCGACCGTGTTTCAAATGCGGGCGGGGAGACCGTGATCTCCACCGCCCTCAGCCGTGTTCGCGTGCTTGTCATCCCCACCGATGAGGAACGCGTCATCGCCCGGGCTGCTGCCGCGCTGTTGGAGGCGGCGGGCACCTGAGGGTCCCGCCGCCGCCAAGAAGGGCGTCACACCAGCATCAGCTCTCGAGCCACACCTGGTCCAGATGCTGTTCCGAGGCCTGGTGGGCCCCGTACCCCATCACGCCCTCCCGGTGCGAGCGGTAGAGCTTGCGCCAGAACGGCTGGATGATGATGCCCGAGTTCCTCAGGTTCTCCTCGATCTTCGCCATGATCTTGCGGCGCGCCTCCACATCCGGCGTGCCCAGGGCCTCGTCCACCAGCGCGTCGAACTCGGCATTGTCGTAGCCCGTCTCGTTCCACGGCACGCCGGACTTGTAGGCAAGCACCATCACCTGGATGCCGAGAGGGCGCGGGTACCACTCGGTCGAGGAATGCGGGTACTTGTCCCAGTTGTTCCAGAAGGTGGAGCCCGGGATGACGGTGCGCTTCACCGTCATGCCCGCGTCTCGCATCTGCGCGGCTGCCGCGTCCGTGGTTGCCCGCATCCAGTCGTCGTCGAGCGAGATGAGTTCGAACTCCGTGTCCGCATGGCCCGCCTCGGTCAGGAGCGCCATCGCCCGCTCGGGATCGCGCACATGCGGGCCGATATCGGCATAGTCGATATGCATTTCGCCGACATGGTGGTTAGCCGCCTCGGAGCCTGCGCCGTTGATGCCGAGCTGGAGCAGGACCTTGTTGTCGACCGCGAGCTGCATGGCCTGGCGCACGCGCACATCGTCGTAGGGCGCCTGGGTGACGTTCGTGCGGATGACGATGGTGGCGCCGGTGTCGATGCCCGAGCTCGGGATGCCGACCGACTCCATCACCGGCAGGCTGTCCGGCTTCGTCTCATAGCTGGCATCCACCTCCTCGCTTTCGAGGGCGGCGATCATCGTGGTCGGGTCCGTGCCGTGGTCGACCCATTCCACACCGTCGAGCCAGACCTCGCCGCCCCACCAGGCGCCTTCGCGCCGGCGCACCGTGGCGCGCACGCCCGTCTCCCACTCCACCAGCTCGAACGGGCCGGTGGTGACTGCCAGCGCCTGCATCGGATCGTTCGAGCCGTCATAGCTGCGGTGCATGATGAGGGCGGGGTAATCGGCCATGCCGGCGATGAGCGTGATGTCCGGCTTCGGCAGGACGAGGCGGACGGTGTGATCGTCCACGCGCTCCACCGCACCCTCGCGCAGCTGCTTCGTCTCCGGATCGACGAGGTCGCCCATGCGCGTGGCGACGGAGTTGCCCTCCGCCGTGCCGTCGCACCAGCGGGTGATGTTGAAGATCACGTCGTCCGCAGTGAAGGCGTCGCCGTTCGACCAGGTGACGCCCTTGCGGAGGTTGAGCGTGTAGGACCGGGCGTCGTCCGAAAGCTCCCAGCTCTCCAGCAACTGGCCCTCGAAGGTGTAGTCCGGTTTCCAGCGGACGAGGTACTCGTTGCACTGGCGGGCGACGTTGGCGAGTTCCGCCCAGTCGAAGCTGCGCGGGTCCTTGAAAGCCTTCACCAGCATCGAGATGCGGAGGGTGCCGCCCTTCTGCGGCGTCTCGGCGATGGCTGGCGCAGGGGTGAGGCCACCCAGGGTGAAGGCGCCGGCGGTGGTGACGCCAAGGGCCGCCATGCTGGCGAGGTATTCCCGCCGGTCGAGCTTGCCCGATCGGAAGCTCGCCGCGGTTGGTTCGGCCAGCGGGTGAAGCCGGCGTTGGGTGCGCATCATCTTCGTCATGATCGTCCTCCTTCCCTGCGGGCCGACGATGGTGCGCCGGCAGCGTTGAGAGCCCTGTTGTGTGCGTGATGTGTACAATATGTCTACAATAAAGCAATCAAGTTGTGTTCAGCGAATGGTGTTTGGCATACCAGCGCTGGCGGCCCTGCCGTCAGTCGGGTACGAGAGGGGGGACGGACGGCGGAGCGGGATGGATCGATGGCACTGAGCAGCAAGGAGCGGCTCTATCGGGATCTGCAGCGGCGGATCCTCACGCTCGACCTTACGCCGGGCGCGCATCTCGACGAGACCCGCCTTTCGGAGGAGTACGGCATCTCCCGCACGCCGTTGCGCGACGTCTTCCGGCAACTCGATGGCGAAGGATATATCGAGATCCGCGAACACCGCGGCACCATCGTCTCCCCAATGGGCCACAAGACGATGCGCGATTTCTACCTCGCGGCCCCGATGATCTACAGCGCCGTCGCACGCCTTGCCGCGCGCAACGCGCGTGCCTCAGACCTCGCGGCGCTGCGCGATGTGCAGGACGATTTCCGGGCGTCGGTGGCGGGTGGCGACCTCGACGGCATGGTGTTCTGGAACGACCGGTTTCACCTCCTCGTCGGAGAGATGGCCGACAACCCGTACCTGATGCCAAGCCTCCGCCGCTTGCTCATCGACCATGCCCGCATCGGCCAGACCTTCTGGCGCTCGGGCCCGCATGACGATGGGGAGCGCATCGAAGCGGCGGCCGCTCACCACGATGCCTTCATCGCCGCGTTCGAGGCGCATGACGAGGAAGCAGCAGTGCGCCTGACCCGAGCGCACTGGGACCTCTCCCGCAGCCATATCGAGAGCTACGTGCATCCGGAACCGCTGACCGAAGACGTCCCGCGGCAGGCCTAGCCCGTCCCCGGCAGGCTTGCGCGAGCAGGTCAATTCTGTGTACATCATGTGTACATACTGCGCGGTTCGGAGACTGCCATGGAGTTCGACGGGATCTATACGCCCATCGTCACGCCCCACGCGCCCGATGGGGCCATCGATCATGCGACCTTTGCGGCGGTCGCTGAACGGCTGATCGCGGCCGGCGTTCACGGCATCATCGTCGCGGGCACCACAGGCGAATACTACGCACAGACCATGGAGGAGCGCGTCGACCTGATGCGCCGCGCGGTCGACGTGGTCGCCGGCCGCGTTCCCGTCGTCGTGGGCACAGGCGCGATGCGCACCGAGGATGCCGTGGCGCTGGGGCTGGCCGCACGCGAGGCCGGGGCCGATGCGATCCTCATCGGCACGCCGCCCTATGCCGTCCCAACCGGCCGGGAGAACGCGCTTCATGCGCTCGCCATCGACCGGGCCGCCAACATGCCGGTCATGCTCTACAACTACCCGGGGCGGATGGCTGCGGAGATGGACGAGGACTTTCTCGACCGTGTCGGCCGTTCGCCGAACTTCCGGGCCATCAAGGAAAGCTCCGGCGATATCAACCGCGTGCACCTCCTCGCGCGGGACTATCCGCACATCCGCCTCCTCTGCGGCATGGACGACCAGGCGCTCGAGTTCTTCGCCTGGGGCGCGCGCGGCTGGGTCTGCGCCGGATCCAACTTCGCGCCGGAAGCCCATATCGCGCTCTGGCGGACCTGCGCGGTGGAGGGTGACTTCGCGAAGGGCCGGCGCATCATGTCCGCCATGCTCCCGCTCATGCGCGTGCTCGAGCAGGGCGGCAAGTTCGTCCAGTGCATCCGGCATGGCATGGCGCTGAGGGGCCTGCCCGTCGGCCCCGTCCGCCGCCCGCTCCGCGACCTGGACAAGGAGGAGAAGCGGATGCTCGCCGAAACCGTCGCCATCATGGACCGTGCCATCGCCGCGATCGAAGCGGAAACCGCGGCACCCAACCGCCGGGAGGCCGCTGAATGACCGATCTCCTCACCCGCGACGAATACGCTGCGATCGGTGCCGATCTCACCCTGCCGCGGACGGCCTTTATCGACGGCGCCTTCCGGCCTGCTGCATCGGGCGCGACCTACGCGACGCTGAACCCGGCCACGGGCGAGACGCTTGCCGAGCTTTCCGCTTGCGGTGCGGAGGATGTGGACTTCGCCGTGTCGAAGGCCCGCCAGGCCTTCGGCGAAGGCACCTGGTCCCGCGCCCACCCGGCCGAACGCAAACAGCGCCTCATCCATCTCGCCAAGCTCATGGAGCGCAACCGTCACGAGCTTGCGGTGATGGAGAGCCTCGACAGCGGCAAGCCGGTGAAGGACTGCGCGGAGATCGATGTGCCCGAGGCGATCAACTGCCTCAAATGGCACGCGGAGGCGGCGGACAAGATCTACGACCGAATGGCGCCCGTCGGCGAGGATGCGGCGGCGATGATCGTCCGTGAACCCATCGGCGTCGTCGGCCTCGTCCTGCCCTGGAACTTCCCGCTGCTCATGCTCGCCTGGAAGCTGGGGCCGGCCCTCGCCTGCGGCTGCTCTGTGATCGTGAAGCCGGCGGAGCAGACGGCGCTCACGGCGCTGCGGGTGGCGGAGCTTGCGCAGGTGGCCGGCATCCCCCGCGGCGTCATCAACGTGCTGCCGGGTGACGGGCCGGGCTGCGGTGCGCCCATCGGCCTTCATCCGGGCATCGACATGGTGGCCTTCACGGGCAGCACCGAGACCGGGCGGCGCTTCCTGCACTACGCCGCAGACAGCAACCTCAAGAAGATCAGCCTCGAATGCGGTGGCAAGAACCCGGCTATCGTGCTGGCCGATGCGGAGGACCTGGACGTGGTGGCGGGCCACATCGTCAACGCCGCCTTCTGGAACATGGGCGAGAACTGCTCCGCCACCTCGCGCCTTATCGTGGAGGAGGGCGTGAAGGCACCGCTGCTCGACCGGATCCGCGCCCGGCTGAGGGACTGGCGCACGGGCGACCCGCTGGACCCTGCCAACCATCTCGGCGCGCTGGTGGATGCGGATCATCTCACGAAGGTCACCGGCTGGATCGCGCGCGGGCGGGAGACCGCGGAGGTGCTGGCGGGTGGTGAGGCGGATG
>JBCBHB010000128.1:0-7209 GCA_038526025.1 Pseudomonadota bacterium | reverse complement strand
GGAGCGTGTGTCGTAGACGGGCGCCAGCCCCGCCAAGGGCTCGCCCGCGCCCGCCGACAGCGAAGACCAGCGGCGCGCCGGACCTTCGGGATCACGGTAGCTCCCGAGCACCACATAGCTGTCCCCGACAACCAGCGCCTTGTCGCGCGGCTCGCTCACCGGCGCCGCCGCCTTCGAGGTGCTCGAGGCCTCACTGGCCGCCGGTTCCGGCAGGGGCGCCTCCGCCACATCGATGGCACCCGATGCGCTGGTCTCCACCGGCGCCGTCGGGATCGGTTCGCTGGCCGGAACGAACGCTGCCGGGGCGGCGCTGGCCTGGGGCTCCGGATCGCTGGAGAACGTCTCGATGCCGGGGAAGAGATCCTTCAAGCGCCGGCTGTTCTCGCTCTCGAGCGGCGGCGCGTCGATCGCCGTGCTGAGGGCCGCGTCGCTGAGCGAAACCGAAGTCACCCTCTCCCGAAGCGCACGCGTGACGCGCCGCGCATCGACGGCGTTGTTCACGATGCGCGGGGTGATGAGGACGAGCAGTTCCGTCCGCACGCTGCTGGTGCTGCGCGTGCCGAAGAGGGCGCCGGCGATCGGAATGTCCACGAGGAACGGAATGCCGCTGCGGCCGCGTGTCGAGTCGGTCGAGAACAGGCCGCCGAGCGCCACCGTCTCCCCGCTGTCCACGGCAATGGCGCTGGTCAGCAGCCGCTGCGAGATTGTCGGCGTCAGCGTCTCCGCATCCGGCTCGGTCACGCTGCTGACCTCCTGACGGATGTCGAGCACCACGGAACCCGAGGAGTTGATGCGGGGCGTGACGTCGAAGATCACGCCGGTATCGCGGAACTCGATCTCCGAGGCGAAGACATCCGTGTCCTCAAGCCCCTCCTGCGCCTGGCGAATGGCCACCGGCACCGTCGCGCCGACGCTGAGGCGGGCGGACTGGTTGTTGAGGACCATCATGTTGGGCGAGGAGACGACATTCACTTCGGTAATGTCGTCGAGCGCGTCCACAACCACGTTGGCCGGCGTGTTGATGATCGCCGTGAAGCCCGGCAGCGTTGGCGTGATGCCGAGCGAGGGATCGACCGTCAGCACGAAGTCGCTGCCCTCACGCTCGAAGAAATACTGCACGCCGAGACGCAGCGTATCGTTGAGCGTCACCTCGATGATCGTGGCCTCGACCAACACTTGGCGTTGCGGCACGTCGAGCCGGTCGAGCACGCCCAGAATGCGCTCGTATTCCGGCGGGGTGGCGTGGATCAGCAGCGTGTTCGTGGGCTCGCTCGCCACGATCCGCGTGCGGTTCATGCTGCCTTCGGGCGCAAGCCGTTGGGAGGGCGCGAGAGCGCCGTCAATCGTCGCTGCCTGGGACTCGATCGCCTGCACCTGCTGCGCCATGGGCAGGGGCAGGACGGGTGAGGAGAAGCCCGCAGGCGCGAAGCCCGGCGCGAGGATCGACGAAGCCGAGCGTCCTGCGGTGGCCGATGCATCCGCGACGGCACCGGGCACCTCCACCTCCACACCGAGGATCTGCCCGAGCACGCCGGCAATGTCCGTCGCCCGCGCGTAGCGCATGTCGTAGCTGTAGACCCGCGCGTCGTTCTGGCCCTGGCTCGTGAGACGGCTCACCCAGCGCGCGACGCTGTGCAGCGCTTCCGGCGTGCGCGCGACGGCCAGGATCGAGTTGTTCTCGGGGATGACCTCGAAGAATGCGATGGGCTGCGTGCCGTCCTGACTGTCGACCAAGAGTTCAAGACCCCGGACGATGGAGCGGGCGGAGCGGCCCTGGATCGGGAAGATGCCGACCGAGCGATTGCTCAGCCAGTCCACATCGAAGCTTGCCACCGTGCCCGCCCAGGCCCGCTGGTCGACCGAGGTGCCCGCGAGCACGATGATGTTCCGCCGCTCGTCGACGCCCACGATGCCGTTCCCGGCGATGGGTTGCAGGATCGTCGCCATCTCCGCCGCGCCGATATGGCGAAGGGGCACGGCGCGGATGCTGAAGCCCTGGGGCACGCTCGGCCGCGTGTCGATACCGAGGCCCACCTCCGTGCCGATGGGCACGATGGAGAAGATGTTGTTCCGCCGAACGAGTGCTGCGCCGTTCTGCTTCAGCGCCAGTTCGAACACCTCGAAGGCCGTGCGGCGGCTGATGGGGCGGCTCGAGCGGATATCGACGGTGCCCTCGACCGTCGGGTCGATCAGGTAGTTCTGCCCGAAGAGACCGGTCAGGATCGCGTCCGCCGCTTCCTGGATGGTCACCTCCACGAGGTTGAGCGTGATCTCGCCCGGATCCTCGATCTGCGAGGCGCCGGAGATCTGCCCCAGAGGCTGGCCGCCAGTGTACAGGTTCGCACGCTGCGCCCGCGCCTGCCGGCTCGGCAGGATAACGCCGTCGCGCTGGCCCGGTTCGATCTCGCTGCCCTGGCCCAGCACGGTTTCCGCGCGCCATGGCTCGAGCTGTGTCGGTGCCCTCGTCCCGCCGCGGTCACAGCCGGCAACGGCACACACCAGGGCGGTCCCGACAAGAAGGCGGTGACCTGTTTTCACTGCTACCTCGAAGCTGCGTTTTGTTACAGCGTGTTATTGGGCTTCCTTCACACGAACATACCCGCTAGGGGCGCGCAGACGAAGCACAGGGCAAGCCACGCGCCGAGAGGAACAGTGCGTGCACGGTATCGCGTGGCGTAGATGTCACGGAAAATCAGCGCTTCGGCGGCGAGCGCGGCGATTGCGGCGGCGAAGAGCACCATCGCCGTGGCGGCGAGGCCGAGATGCGTGGTGATGGCGCCGGCGAGAAAGACATCCCCCAGGCCGAGCCCGTCGACCCCGCGCAGCCGCCTGAAGGTCGCCGCCAAAGCCGCCAGGAGGAGCATGATCGCGGCGGTCTCCGTCAGCGCTTCGAGGAGCGCGCCGCTCGCCATGGCGAGGACGATCCCGGAGGCCGCGATCCCGCCAACCCATTCGAGCGGGAGCCAGCGCCAGCTCAGGTCGAGGATGGCGAGAAGCAGCGACGCGGCCGCGACGCTTGTAAAGATCGCCCCCGGCGCCCCGGCGATCAGCCAGCCCGCCGCAGGGGCGAGCAAAAGCGCCGCGCGCAGGCCGAGTGTCGCTGCGGTGGTCAGGGCCCGCACCTGGCCGGCCCGGCCACGGCCCAGCCCGAGGCGTAGGATGGCCCGCGCCGCATGGGGCAGGGGCCCGGAGCACGCGAGCAGGATGCCGAGCGCGGCCGCCGCGATCAGTGCGATGTCGGGTGCAGCCGCCGCCCGGTCGAGCATCGCCAGCCCGTCCGCGGCGCTCATGGCAGGATGCGCGCCTCAAGCACGCTGAAGCGGCCTAGGCCCGTTCGGATCGTCCGGCCTTCGGAAAGCACCATGGCGGTCATCGCGGCCGTAATGCCGGCATCGGTCCGGCCGGTCACGTGGATCGTGTAGACCGGGCCCTCACTCGGCACGAACCAGCCCTGCGCTCTCGATGGGATGGGCAGCGGTTCGCCGATACTGCGCGCCTCCAGAATGGCCTCGACCTCTTCGGGGTTCAGCACCGGAATGCTGGCCAGCACCTCGCGCGGCGCATGCGCGGCGTTCACGCGGGCGGTGTAGCTGTGGAGCGTCAGGAGCTGCGAGGCGCGCGCGGCCGCGACGTTCGAGAGGCCGGCGGATGCGAGGATCTCGGCCAGCGACGGCGCGGTGCCCGCCTCGCGCGCATCCCTGGCAGCCTTCAGCAGCTGATCCGCCAGGAGAGCGTGGTCCAGCGCATCGAGGCCGCGGCCGCCCAACTGCTCCAGCGTGCCGGCGAGGAAAGGCGCCAGGGCCTTGTTGAGATCCACCTTCCCCTTCTCGTCGCGGATGCCGATCCGCGCCGTCCCGCCAGGCACGGCGATGCTCACGGTCGTTCCGTCCCGCGGGACGCGCGCGGCGGAGGCCGGCCTGCCAAGCTCCGCCAGGGCGACGTTCAGTCCCGTGCGGGCGATCTCCACCGCCGCTGCCCGCCCCACCTCCGCACGCAGGCGATAGCTCTCGCGGCGGCTCTCGGCCAGAAAGCCGGAGGCCGCAATGGCGAGCGCGACGCCGAGCCAGAGCACGGCCACGAGCACGAAGCCGCGCTCGGCCGGTTGCCGGCGTCTCAGCGCGCGACGCATCGGTTCCTCGCAAGCGGTGCCAGTCCACGCGCCGAAAGACAGCCCGGGTCGATCTCCTGATGGAACACGGCCGTGAGCTGCGGGCCCCCGGAGAGGCGCACGGCGAGCGCACGGGGCGGCGGGCCGGCGCTCACCTCGGTGACCCATAGCGTGCCCCGGCTGTCCGGGTTGTCGACGAGGTAGGCGAAGCCGATGGGCGCCTCGCTCTCCAGCACAACCGAGCGTTCGGAGAGCGTGCGGCCCAGTTCCGAGAG
The DNA here is from genome assembly GCA_038526025.1 of Pseudomonadota bacterium. Taxonomy (GTDB): domain Bacteria; phylum Pseudomonadota; class Alphaproteobacteria; order Rhodobacterales; family Rhodobacteraceae; genus Thermohalobaculum. Next base: position 2,826 of record JBCBHB010000128.1, on the reverse strand, counting down.
CACGCTGCGGGCGCCGATCTCCCTGTAGGCGGCCAGCTGGAAATGCGTCTCGCTGCGTTCCACGCGCAGCACGGCGAGCCGCCCGGGCGACCCGGTGCCGAGATCGGGCGCGAGCAGGAGGCGCACCTCCGAAGGCCCGCCCATGAAACCGGCCGTGTCGCCCGCGCCCCGCAGCATGGTCTCCGACGCGAAACGCCGGATCACCCGGCGCGCCGCGAGCAGATCGACCGCTTGGTCGGCGACGGCGCTGCGCTCTCCCACCGCGCGCAGGCTGAAGGCGGCACCGGAGAGGAGCGCAAGGGTGAGCGCAGAGATCGACAGCGCGACGACGGCCTCCACGAGGCTGAAGCCCCGCTCGCGCCGCCCGCGCCGGCGGCGCAAGCCTGGCCGCAGCATGCCGCTCATATCGGGCTCTCCCGGTAACGTGCGGCATGGAGCTCGAACGGGGGGGCGCGGCCATCGGCGGGGGCCACGGCGATGTAGATGTGCAGGAGGGTCCGATCATCGAGCGCCGTTGCCGCGGAGCCCTCGGGCGGGGTTTCGGTGATCAGGATGCGCCAGGAGAGACCGTCGCGCTCACCCCGGCGGTCGAACCCGCTGCGGATCGGCAGCGTGTCGCCCACGGTGTCGAGCAGCAGATAGGCTTCGAGCGCCAGGGCCGCCCGCGTGTCCGTGTTTCGCCGCAGCAGGCTGCCGGTCGAGACGCTGTCGTAGAACGCGGCGGTGATGAGGGCCGCGATCAGCATGGCGACCAGCGCCTCGGGCAGGCCGAAGCCCCTTCCGAGCCGTCGGCGACTGGCGATGCGCCACGGTCTCATTCGATCCGCACCGCGCCGGTGAGCCAGTCGAGCCTCAGCGCCGCGCGGGCGCTGCCTTGAGACAGGCTGATATAGGCGCCCGCGCTTTCGCCCGAGGGGCGCATATCCACGGCGATGGGAGCGCCGTCCACCGTCTCGACCTCGATGCTGTCCGGCATCTCGAACGCGCGGAGGCCGGCATGGAAGGCATGGTCGCGCGGGCTGTAGCGGAGCGCGATCCCGTGGCCGCGCCGGGCCGCGTCGAGCCGCGTCTCTTCGATAAAGAGCGCGAGGCGCCCGGCCGTCTCCCGCAGCTGGACGGTTTCCGAGGGGCGGGTGCCAATGAGGACGGCCGCGCCGATGAGCCCGAAGATCGCCACGGCGATGGTCATCTCGACCACGCTCAAGCCGGCTTCGCCCCGGCCGCGTCGTCTAGCCCGAGATATCCGCATCCTGCCCCTCGCCCCCCGGCACGCCATCCGCGCCGAGGGAGATGATGTTCACCGTGCCGTCCTGCCGGCGGTACATGAAGGGCGTGCCCCAGGGGTCGTCCGGCAGCCGGCCGTCGCGCAGGTACGGGCCGTTCCAGCCGCGCACGCCGCCGGGGTTCGACACGAGCGCGTTCAGGCCCTCCGCCTGGCTCGGATAGCGGCCCACATCCATGGCGAAGATGTCGACAGCTGCGCGGATCTGATGGATCTGCGCCGCGGCCGTGGTGCTGCGCGAGCCCTGGAGCTGTCGCATGGCGGCGGGGCCCACGAGGCCGATTAGCAGCCCCACGATGGCGACGACGACCAGCATTTCCACCAGGCTGAAGCCGCGAGCGGCCGGCCGGCGCCGCCGCAGCCTGCGTCGCGGCGCAACGAACGGCCAGAGGCCTCGCTTAGAAGGCGATGGTGTTGACGGCGGTGATGGCGGTGAAGAGCGCATAGAGACTGATCCCGATAACAAGGCCGACACCCACGATAAGCGCCGGCTCGATGACGGTGAGTACGCGGGTCATCCGCCGCGAGGCTGCCTCTTCGAGGTCGTCCGCGGCACGCAGCAGCAGCGCCGGCAAAGTGCCGGTCTCCTCACCGATTCGCATCATTTCAATCGCTGCAGGCGGCAAGAGGCGCTCTGCCTCGGCGGCGTCGGAGAGCGGCTCGCCCCTCTCGACCCGTTGCTTCACCGCCGTTGCGGTGGGTGCCTGGTTCGGGTCTGGCGGCGTGGCGGCCAGGATCTCCAGCGCCTGCACCACGGGCACCCGGCGGCCGGTGAGCGCGCCGAGGATGCGCAGGGTGAGCATCGAGCGGTTGTCGTCGACCGCTGGGCCGATCAGCGGCAGCCGGCGACCGACCCGCAGGAAGAAGGGCGTGAGCTGGCGTCGCCGCACCAGGCTCGCGATGGCGAGGCCCGTGATGCCGAGCCCGGTCAGGAACAGCGGCCACAGTGCTTCTAGCCCGTGCGAGACCCCGAAGATGAAGCGGCCGAGGGGCGGGATGAGGTGGAAGCGATCGGCCACCAGCGGGCGGAACTCCGGAATGATCACCACCAGGACGAGGCCGATGGAGGCGAGCGACACGATGAGGAGGATGGCGGGGTAAAGAAGGCTCGAGACCAGCCGGCGCCCCGCCGCAAGGCGGCTGTTGAGGATGCGGGCGGCTGTGTCGAGCGCCCCCGGCAGATCGCCCGAGGCATCGCCGGCCCGAAGGAGGGCGACGGCTGCCGGATCGGCCAGCGCGCCCGCTTCCTGGAGGGCGTCGGGCAGCGCGCGCCCGGTGCGCACGGCGCGCCGCACGGTCTCCGCGGCAGTTGCGAGCTGTGGCGACCGACCGCGGGACAGGATCAGCAGCGCGCGATCGGGCGTGATCCGCCGCTCGGTAAAACGGGCCAGCGCTTCGAGCAGCGTGGCCTGCTCCGCCAGCCGAAGGGTGCGTGGCTTGCCGACCTGTCTTGTGGGCCGGGCCCCGCTGCTACCCGCTCTTGGCGGGGCAGCGTGGCTCTGCGCGGCGACCGGCCTCGCGGTTTCAGCGGTATCGGGCCGGGG
>JBCBHB010000127.1:0-7212 GCA_038526025.1 Pseudomonadota bacterium | reverse complement strand
ACGGCGGTTGCCTCGGCCGGCGCGCCCGCAACCGCGCCGCCGGCGATCGTGACGCCCTTCGCGCCGGCGAGGTCGGCCAGCACGCTCGCCGCGTAGATCGCCGGGCGCCGCACGGGCAGCCAGCGCGCGCCCTTGCGGCGGAGGGCGACCTCCACGATGTCCCAGCGCTCATGGTCCTCGGCATAGCTGTGCACGAGGGCGGCGGGCAGCACCGGGGCGGAGGCCACGCGCACCGCATCCGTCGCCGGGCGCAGGCGCGTGGCATGGGCGGTAACCTTCACATCCGCCGCCTTCGCGCGCCGCGGCCATTCCAGACGCACGCGGTTGAAATTGAGCGAGAGCGGCGAGACGGCGGGGTTGTAGGGCGCGTCCGCCGGCTGGGCCGCCATGATGGCCGCGATCTCGGTCTGTCCGCCAAGATCGGGACGCACGACGCCCTCGACACGCGAGATGCCTGCCGCCGAGATGGCCGACGCCATGGGCGCCAGCGCATCCGTGTCGAGCTCCGGGTCGCCGCCAGCCTCCAGCACCAGGTCGCCCTTCAGCACGCCGTTTGAAAGGGCGCCCCGGGCCAGCAGGCGGGTCTCGAAGCGATGCCCGGCCCCGAGCTTCTCGAGCGCAAAGGCCGCGGTGGGGAGCTTCGCGACGGAGGCAGGGGCGAAGGCGTAGTGGGCCCCGGCGGCATCGATCACCTCGCCCGTATCGATATCCGCCACGAGCCAGCCGATCTTGCCGCTGATCCTGGCGCGGCGTGCGATCTCGAGCGTGGCAGGCGGGGGTGGGGGTACCTCGGCGGGCCGTGCAGCGGGCTGGCGGGCCACGGTCTCTGGCGCTAGGCCGGCCGCCGCGGTTTCGGCGCGGGCGCCGCCCACGGGCGATACCGCAGCCACCGCGCAGAACACGAGTGCCGCGCCAACGCTTCCGGTTAAAGCTGACCACCCCAGCCGCATCGCACTCCTCACGCCGCCCGACCCCCAAAGCGCCGCCCGAAAAAGCTGTCAGACGCAGGCGCGCTTGGCAAGCGATGACGTCCCGCCACGGGCGGATGACGCAACCCTGTCACGGCCAGCGGCCGGTGGCGCGGATGGCCGTGGAGCTTTCGGTGGACATCGCGCCCGTGAGCAGCGCCCAGCGTGGGGTGGGCCCCTCGGCCAGCCGCGCCGCCTCGTGCTGGCGCAGCCGCCAGGGGGCGAAGCGGCGGGCGGCGGGGGAGAGGCCGGCATGCAGCTGCTCGCCCGGCCGCGCCAGGACCCCGACGGGAAAATGCCCCATGATCCACTCCCAGCGCTCCCAGTGGTGGAAGCTGGCCAGGTTGTCCGCCCCCATCAGCCAGGCGAAGCGGGTGCCGGGGTAGCGGGTGGCGATGCGCTCGAGCGTGTCGGCCGTGTAGCGGCAGCCGAGCCGGGCCTCGATATCCGTCACCTTCACGCGCGGGTGGCGGATCATGGCGCGACAGGCGGCGAGGCGGCGGCCCATCTCCGCCGGGCCGCGCTTCTTCAGCGGGTTGCCGGGGCTGACGACCCACCAGACCTGGTCGAGCTCGAAAGTGGTCAGCGCCCAGCGGGTGATGTGGACATGACCCGCATGCGGCGGGTCGAACGAGCCGCCGAGGAGACCGATGCGTTGACCCTGCAGGGCGAGCGGATCGCGGTGGAACACGCGGCGGCCTCGGCTGGAGCAGGCGGCGGGCGCATGGGCGCGTGGCCGCTGGGCTGCGGACGGTGCCGGCGGGTGGGCCGCGCGGCGGGCTGGGCAGGCTTGCATGGGCGGGCGGGGGCGCGATTGTCAACTCCCGGCCCCCTCGCGCGCCTCTCGCCCGGCGTGAACGGCTGGAGGCGTTGAATTTTTGATGACGCGCGCGCTGCGTCCCTTCCGCGTACCGCCGAGCGCCGATATGCGTGCAGTCCGATGTGATGAAGCGAGGAGCCCGCCATGGGTGCAGACCTGTCCCGCCGATTGGCCGCCGAAGCGGCCGGCACCGGGTTCCTCGTCGCCACGGTCGTCGGCTCGGGCATCATGGCAGAGCGGCTGACGGAGGACGTCGCCCTCGCGCTTCTCGGCAACACCATCCCCACGGGCGCGATCCTCGTGGTGCTGATCACGGTGCTGGGCCCGGTTTCGGGCGCGCATTTCAACCCGGCGGTTACCCTGGCCTTCTGGCTTCGGGGCGCCCTCGCGCAGCGGGAGGCGCTGGCTTACGTCGCCGCGCAGATCGCCGGGGGCATCGCGGGCACGATCGTCGCGCATCTCATGTTCGAGCTCGCGCCGCTCGGTGCCTCGGGCACGGTGCGGACGGGGCCGTCGCAATGGTTCGCGGAGGTTGTGGCGACCTTCGGGCTGGTTGCCATCATCTTCACCGGCCTGAAAGCGCGGGCAGAGGCGATCCCCTGGCTCGTCGGCCTCTACATCACCGCGGCCTACTGGTTCACGGCGTCGACGAGTTTCGCCAATCCCGCCGTCGCCATCGCCCGCAGCTTCACGGACACCTTCTCCGGCATCCGCCCGCTCGACCTGCCGGGTTTCGTCGCTGCCGAACTGATCGGCGCGGCGCTCGCCGCCTATGCCTGCGGCTGGTTCCTGCGCGAGGCGCCGTGGAAGGGGGCGGCCGCGGGGGAGGACGGCGAGGGCCGGTGATGGATGTCGTTATCCATCACAACCCGGACTGCGGGACCTCCCGCAATGTCCTGTCGATCATCGAGGCGGCGGGGTACAGGCCCACGGTGATCCGCTACCTCGAGACCGGGTGGACGCGCCCGCAGCTCCTCGCCCTGTTCGCAGCCGCCGGGCTCACGCCCCGCACGGCCCTGCGCACGAACAAGAGCCCCGCGGCCGAGCTTGGGCTTCTGGACGAGAGCGTGGGGCACGAGGCGCTGCTCGACGCGATGCTGGAGCATCCGGTGCTGGTGAACCGGCCCATTGTGTGCACGGCGAAAGGGGTCCGCCTCTGCCGTCCGTCCGAGGCCGTGCTCGACCTGCTCGAACGCTGGCCCGCCGGTCCCTTCGCGAAGGAAGACGGCAGCCTGATCATCGATGCGGGCGGCGCGCGCGTTGCCTGATCATGCGCCCTGAAGCGTGATGAAACCGATGCAGCTTTAGTCTCGACTTCACCATCATCCTGTCATCTCCTTGTAACCTGAACGGATGGGGAGGTGCGCATGGTCGAGCGGTTTCTCTCAGTGCCTCATGTGTCGCGGCGGCGCCTTCTGCCGCGGCGGAACCGGGCGCCAGTGGGGCCGGATGGCCTGCATCCCAATGTCTCGGCGCTGCTCAAGATGCGGCAGAAGGCCTGGCGGGAGCGGGCGGAGGACAAGTCCCTCTCGCCCCCCTACCTCGCCGCTGTCGCGCGCCGCATGGCGGCGGAACGGGCGGTGGAGCGGGCGCTGGCCCGCGGCCAGGCGCTCACGCGGGAGGAGATCAAGCGCGCAACGGATATGCGCCGCCCGCGGATCGACCATGGGATGATCCGCTTCCCGGGAGGGCGGCCCTACTGGCGCAGCCTGCTCCTGCCCGTGGCCGTGGGCAGCCTGCCGGTCTTCGCGCCTTTCGTGGTGTTCTTCACGCTCACCGCCTTTCTCTGAGGCGCGCTCCGCTCACCGCTTTTTCATTGTCCCGGGCGCGGTGGACGTGCCTCATGGGGCAGGCGGTGGGAGAGGAAGATGGCCAGGCGCAAGATGGTTTCGGCGAGCCGGGCGGCGACAGTGGCGCTGGCGCTCGGTCTCGGCGCCTGCATGACCCCGCCGCCGCCGGAGGGGGTCGTCACGCCCCGTGCGTCCGAGCCGGGTCCCGTCGCGGCGGAGGCCGATGCCGATGGCGCTGTTCCAAGTGCCGGGCAGCCGATCCAGCCGCCGAACGGCACCCGCCTCGTGGGGCTCGAGATCGCCGTGGAGAACCCGCCGGAGCAGCTGCTCGACCCCTCGGGCGCCGGCGTTCTGCTGCTGAAGCGGCAAGGGGAGCGGGGGCGCGGTCTCCTGGCCTTCCTCGACGACGCGCTCTCCGTGCATGCCCTGCCGCCCGGTGCCTACCGCATCGAAGGCGTGGCGGGGTTCGACTGCGGCCCCCTCGGCCTTGCGGTCGGGCCGGGGGACGGGACCGGGGCGACGCCCGCGCCCCTTTACCTCGGTCGCCTGACACTCACGGTGGATGACAGCGGGGAGCGCGCCGTCCTCTCGGGCGACGGGACGGTGCCGGACACCGCAGCGCTTGAGCGCTTCGCAGCGCTTTTCGGAGGCGATGAAGCGCGTGTCGATCCGCGGCCCCTGCTCGCCGGGCGGGAGGTCGCCTGCCGGCGCGCACCCTGGCTGGTGGCCCGCCCGGATATCGACCCTTCGGTGCGGGTGCTGACACCGTTCGAGATCGCGCAGATCATCATCCTGGGCGGGGCCTTCGGCGCGCTGACGGGGGCGGCGGCCGCGGTGGGCAGCGTGGTGTTCGTCAGCGGTACCGCCGGCGGCTTCCTCTTCCTCGGCTTCTAGGCGGGCCGCGAAGGCGCGACCGACAGGCGGTCGGGGTTTTGCATCGCCACGCGCGTGTTCCTGAAATCTTCACCTCCAGCGCCGAAACCTGACGCGGGAGGGGGCGGGCCCTGGCAGGCGTACACGCCTATGCCTGAGGCCGAACGCCAGGGGGCCGGCGGTTTCCCGCCGGCCCCCTGCTCTCCTGCATGTCCCTCCGTCACTCGGCCGGGACGGGCCTCGGATCGTCGTGGAAATCCGGGACGCGGATGTCATCCACCAGGTCCTTGATCTCGTCCGGCACCTCCTCGGTGTTCCGCGAGATGATGATCGCCGTGGCGAAGTTCAGCATCGCACCAACCGAGCCGATGGCCAGCGGCGAGATGCCGAGCAGCCAGTATTCCGGCGTGTCGGGGAAGCTGTTGGTGCCCGGGATGAAGAGCCAGCCCTTGTAGAGGAAGATGTAGAGCAGCGTGAAGCCGAGGCCCACGAGCATGCCCGCAACGGCACCCTTGTTGTTCACCCGGCTCATGAAGATGCCCATCATCAGCGCGGGGAAGAGCGAGGCCGCCGCGATACCGAAGGCAAGCGCCACGGTCTGTGCGGCGAAGCCCGGCGGGTTGAGCCCGAGCCAGGTGGCCACGGCGATGGCCACGGCCATGGCGATCCGTGCCGCCAGCAGCTCGTTCTTCTCCGAGATGTTCGGCATCAGCGTGCTCTTCAGGAGATCGTGGCTGACCGCCGAGGAGATGGCGAGCAGAAGGCCTGCCGCGGTGGAGAGCGCCGCCGCGATGCCGCCTGCCGCGACCAGCGCAATGACCCATCCGGGGAGCTGTGCGATCTCCGGGTTGGCCAGCACCAGAATGTCCCGGTTGATGGTCATCTCCGAGCCTTCCCAGCCCCGTTCGGCGGCCGTCGGCGCGAAGCTCTCGCTCTTGTCGTTGTAGAACTGGATCAGGCCGTCGCCGTTCTTGTCCTCGTAGGTGATGAGCCCCGTCTCTTCCCAGGTCTCGATCCAGCCGGGCCGCTCGTCATAGGCCAGCGGCGCCTCCTGGGTGCCCTGCGGGTAGAGCGTGTCGATGATGTTGAGCCGGGCCATGGCACCGACCGCGGGCGCGCAGAGATAGAGGATGGCGATGAAGACCAGCGCCCAGCCGGCGGAGAACCGCGCGCCCTGCACGCTCGGCACCGTGAAGATGCGGATGATCACATGCGGCAGGCCCGCGGTGCCGATCATCAGCGACAGGGTGAAGAGCGTCATGTTGAGCGTGGACTGGTGGTGCCCGGTGTAGCTGTTGAAGCCGAGATCCTGCACCACCTGGTCGAGCGTCGCGAGCAGCGGCGCGCCCGAGCCCGTATGGGCGGAGAACAGGCCGATCGGCGGCAGGGGGATGCCGGTCAGCTGGATCGAGATGAAGATGGCCGGCACCGTGAAGGCGAAGATCAGCACCACGTATTGCGCGACCTGCGTGTAGGTGACGCCCTTCATGCCGCCGAGCACCGCGTAGAAGAACACGACGCCCGCGCCAATGAGCAGCCCGGTGGTGTTCGACACCTCGAGGAAGCGGGAGAAGGCAACGCCCACGCCCGTCATCTGGCCGATCACATAGGTCACCGACGCGACGATTAGGCAGAGCACGGCGACGATGCGGGCTGTGGGGCTGTAGAACCGGTCGCCGATGAACTCCGGCACCGTGAACTTGCCGAACTTGCGCAGATAGGGGGCGAGCAGCAGCGCCAGCAGCACGTATCCGCCGGTCCAGCCCATGAGGAAGGACGAGTTGTCGTAACCCACGAAGGCGATGAGACCCGCCATGGAGATGAAGGAGGCTGCGGACATCCAGTCCGCCGCAGTCGCCATCCCGTTCGTGATGGGGTGCACGCCGCGCCCGGCCGCATAGAACTCCGAGGTGCTGCCCGCGCGGGCCCACCAGGCGATGCCGATATAGAGCACGAAGCTCGCGCCGACGAAGGTGATGTTGAGGAGCGTCTGGTCCATGGCTCAGGCCCCCCGCTCGTCGACGCCCATCTTCTTGTCCAGCCTGTTCATGTAGAAGGCGTAGAAGAAGATGAGGGCGAGGAAGGTGAGGATCGACCCCTGCTGGGCGAACCAGAAGCCGAGGTCGGTGCCGCCGATCTCGATGCCGGAGAGCAGCGGGCGGAGCAGGATGCCGAAGCCGAAGGAAACGGTCGCCCAGATGATCAGGCAGATCGTGACGATACGAATATTCGCCTTCCAGTATCGCTCGGCGAGCTCGTGATGTCGTTGGTTTATCGCCATGCTTGTCACTCCCAGTTATCGCGATGTCTCGCGGTGGATGCAGGCCGCAAGAAGCCGTCCGTCCTGGAGGGGACGGCTGACGCCTGCGGCGCGCTTCGGGGTTCAGTCGGGTCGTTCAGGCGCCAGCCGCCCCCGGGGGATGGGCGGCTGGCGGGGTGAGACCGGGCCTTACTTGACGGCGCGGTTCTCGATCAGGTCGTCGACCACGGCCGGGTCGGCGAGTGTGGAGGTGTCGCCGAGGCTGCCGGTCTCGTTCTCGGCGATCTTGCGCAGGATGCGGCGCATGATCTTGCCCGAGCGGGTCTTCGGAAGGCCGGGGGCCCACTGGATCACGTCGGGCTTGGCGATGGGGCCGATCTCTGCGCGCACATGGTTCTGCAGCTCCTTCAGGAGCTCGTCCGACGGGTCGTGCCCCGACATCAGGGTCACGTAGCAGTAGATGCCCTGGCCCTTCACGTCGTGCGGGTAGCCGACCACCGC
>JBCBHB010000126.1:0-7225 GCA_038526025.1 Pseudomonadota bacterium | reverse complement strand
GGAGCTCATCGCGCGGAAGGCCGCCCGCGGTGCGGCCCGGGGCGCGGCGGCGAAGCCGATGCGCGAGCTCGGCGAGCATCCGGACGGCGGACCCATCGGCATCTACGACGGCCGCTACGGGCCTTACGTGAAATGGGAGAAGGTGAACGCCACCATCCCGAAGGAGACCGATCCGCAGGAGCTGACCTTCGACGATGCCCTCGCCCTCATCGCCGAGAAGGCGGGCGCGAAGGGCGGCAAGCGCAAGGCAGCGGCGAAGAAGCCGGCGGCCAAGAAGACAGCGGCCAAGAAGCCCGCCGCGAAGAAAGCCGCGCCCAAGAAGGCGGCACCGAAAGCCGCGGCCGGGGAGTAGCGCGCAGCGTCAGCACGCCGCAGGGCACCTCCCCCGCCCGCGCGCCATATGGCGGCGCGTGACCGGATGAGGAGGCTCCATGTTCGACGCCATCGCGCTCTATGCCCTGACGCTCGCCTTCGGGGGCATGGTCTTCTTCTCCGCCGTCTTCTCCCCGCTCGTCTTCATCAAGCTGCCGGCGGAGGTGGCGGGGCCCTTCATCCGCCAGGTCTTCCCCTGGTACTTCGCCGCCGTCGCCGGTGTGCTGGGCCTCGCGGGGCTCTCGCTCCTCTCGGGCTCCGTCTTCTGGGGCGGGCTCCTGATCACCATGGCCGCCCTCGGCGTCGCCAACCGCGAGGTTCTCATGCCCCGCATCAACGCGCTCCGGGACCGTCAGCTCGCGGGGGACGAAGCGGCCGGCCGCGGGTTCGACCGGCTCCACCAGGCCTCCGTCGCCATCAACCTCGTGCAGATGCTCGCTGCCGGCGCCGCCCTCACCCACTTCCTGTGAGCGCACGCACCCCGCCCCTAGGCGCACCCCAAGCCGCGTGCTAGGCGGGCGCCATGGCAGGACTTCCGAGCAAAGAACAGATCCTCGAATGGGTGCGTGAGAACCCCCATCACGGCGCCAAGCGCGACATCGCCAAGGCATTCGGGATCAAGGGGGCCGACCGTGTGGCGCTGAAAGAGCTGCTGCGCGAGCTCGAGGAGGAAGGTGCGCTGGCCCGCAAGGGCCGCCGCGTCCGCCCGCCCGGCCACCTGCCCCCCGTCACGCTCTTCACCGTCGCGCCGCCCGATGCGGATGGCGACATCTTCCTCACCGCGAAGGACTGGCACGAGGATGAGGCGCACCCGCCCGTCCTCTACATGCCCCGCCAGGCAGACCCGGCCCTCGCCCCCGGCGACACGGTGCTGGCCAAGCTGCGCCCGGTGCATAACGAAGGTGCGGCCCATCCCCTCACCTACGAGGCCAAGCTCATCCGCCGCCTCACCCAGGGCGCACCGCGCATGCTCGGCATCTACCGGCAGGGCCCCGATGGCGGTCGCCTCGTGCCGGTCGACAAGAAGTCCGACAGGGAATGGGAGATCCCCCGCGGCGCGGCGGACGGCGCAGTGGACGGCGAACTGGTCGAGGCGGAGCGCGTCTCGAAGGACCGTTTCGGCCTTCCCCGCGCCCGCGTAATCGCCCGGCTTGGGGACCCCGGCGCCCCGCGCATGCTCTCGCTCATTGCCATGCGCCAGTTCGGCATTCCCTACGAATTCCCCGACGCCGTGGCCGCGGAGGCGGAGGCCTGCGGGCCCGCGCCCTTGGAGGCGCGCGAGGACCTGCGCGCCCTGCCACTCGTCACCATCGACCCCGCCGACGCGCGCGACCATGACGATGCCGTGGCGGCCATGCCCGATGACGACCCCGCCAATCCCGGCGGTCACATCGTCTGGGTCGCGATCGCCGATGTCGCCTGGTATGTCCGCCCCGGCTCGGCGCTCGACACGGAGGCCCGAAAGCGCGGCAACTCCACCTATTTCCCGGACCGGGTGGCGCCCATGCTGCCCGAGCGCCTCTCCGCCGATCTCTGCAGCCTCGTGGAGGGCGAGGACCGGCCCTGCCTCGCGCTCCGCATGGTGCTGAACGCCGAGGGCGACAAGATCGCCCACCGCTTCACCCGCGCGACGATGCGCTCCCCCGCGAGCCTGACCTACGAGGACGCCCAGTCCGCGGACGACGGGACCCCGAGCGAAAAGGCCGCCCCCTTCTCGGAAAGCGCCATCGCCCCCCTATTTGCCGCCTATCGCGCCGCCGCCCGGGCGCGCGACCGCCGCCAGCCGCTCGATCTCGAACTGCCCGAGCGGCGCGTGGAGCTCTCCGAGGAAGGCCAGGTCACCGGCGTCACCACCCGCCAGCGGCTCGACGCCCACCGGCTCATCGAGGAGTTCATGATCCTCGCCAATGTCTGCGCCGCGGAGACGCTGGAGGCCCGCCGCGCCGAGTTCGTCTACCGCGTCCACGAAGAGCCGGCGGAGGAGAAGCTCGAGGCCCTGCGCGAGACCGTCGACAGCCTCGGCATGACGCTCGCCAAGGGCCAGGTCCTGCAAACCCGGCATCTCAACGACCTCCTCCGCGCCGCGGCCGACGGCACCCATGCCGACGTCGTGAACATGTCGGTCCTGCGCGCGCAAACGCAGGCCTATTACGCGCCGGACAATCACGGCCATTTCGGCCTCAACCTCCGGCGCTACGCCCATTTCACCTCCCCGATCCGGCGCTACGCGGACCTCATCGTCCACCGCGCCCTCATCGGCAGCCTCGGCCTCGGCGACGGAGCGGCCGGCGCCGCCCTTCGCGGCGCGGAAGCGCGCGAGGGCCTGCGCGAGACCGCCGAGCACATCAGCCGCACCGAACGCCGCTCGATGGAGGCGGAGCGCGACACGACCGACCGATATCTCGCCCTCTTCATGTCGGGCCGGGAGGGCGCTGAGTTCACGGGCCGTATCACCGGCGTCCAGCGCTTCGGCGTCTTCGTGGCGCTCGACGAGACCGGGGCGGATGGCCTCCTCCCCGTCCGCAGCCTCGGCGACGAGTTCTTCCACCACGACGCCGATACCCACAGCCTCGTGGGCGACCGGTCGGGCCAAGTCTACACCATCGGCCAGCGCCTCACCGTCCGCCTCGTCGAGGCCGTGCCCGTCACCGGCGGCCTCCTGCTCGACCTCGTGCGCGCCGAAGCCCCGCCCGCCACCCGCCGCTTCAAGGCTCCCCGCGGCCGCGGCGCCGGCCCTGGGCCCCGCCGCAAGCTCGCCAAGGGCCGGATCGCCAAGGCCAAGGCTGCCCGCAAGGAACGCCGAAAGCGCTAGCGGCGCCCCGAAGGCCGGGCCGGGTCAAGGATGGCAGCGCCACCGGCGAAGCCGGCGCCTCCCCAGCTCCCGAACCGGACCCGCGGCAGCAGCCGAAACCCACCGGCCCGCCCCAGGCCCTATGCCACAGACACCACAAGAAAGCATCGCGCCGACAAGGCGCGATTCCGCTTGGTTCGTCACTGAGAAAGGGTCAGTCGGGCTCCACCGCACGGATCAGCTTGCGCTCCAGCACGCGCAGCACCAGGCGCAGGTCGTGCCCGCGCTTCAGAATCCGCCCGTCCATGCCCACCACCGAGAACGCGCCCTGCTTGCCCGCATCCTTCGGCCGCTTCTCCACCCGGTAGATGGGCTGCTCGGCCGCACGGCGGAAGATCGAGAACACCGCCCGGTCGCGCAGCATGTCGATCGCATAGTCCCGCCACTCGCCGGCAGCGACCATCTGGCCATAGACATTGTGGATGGCCTGCAGCTCGCGGCGGTCGAAGGCCACCACCGGCTGCGCGTCCCCGGAGGGCATGAGACTGTGCACGGTCATGACCGGACTGTGACACCCCCCGCCGCCCGGAGCAAGCAGCGCTTGACCCGCCTCAGCCGCCCTCTCCCGCAAGGCGGAACGCCCAAGGCTGGCGTCGCTCTGCCCTCCCCGCTATCCGGGGCACAACGCCGCACACACATGCGCGGCCAAGCCCGGAGACCAAGAAGAATGCGCGACTTCCACCTGCCCGGCCGCTCCCCCGCCTTCGCCGCCAACGCCATGTGCGCCACCTCTCACCCCGCGGCCGTCACCGCTGCGCTCGACATGCTGCGCGCGGGCGGCAACGCGGCGGACGCGGCCATCGCCGGCGCGCTCGTGCTGGGCCTCGGGGAGCCTGCGATGACCGGCATCGGCGGGGACATGTTCGCGCTCGTGAAGCCCGCAGGCTCGGAAGATATCCTCGGCCTCAACGGCTCCGGCCGCGCCCCGGCCGCGCTTTCGGCCGCCGATCTCCGCGCCAAGGACTGGACGGAGATGGACGAGAACCACGCCTTGAGCACCGTGGTGCCCGGTGCCATCGCGGGCTTCGCCGCCCTGGCCGAGCGCTGCGGGCAGAAGGGGCTCGACGCGGCCTGCGCCCCCGCCATCGCCCTCGCGGAAGCCGGCTGCCCGGTCGTGCCCCGCGCCGCCTTCGACTGGGCCCGGGCCGAGCCCCGCATGCGAGGCGCCATGCGACGCCACTACCTTAAGGCAGACGCGCCCTACGCCGCGGGCGACCTCTTCCGCCACGAAGGCATGGCCGAGGTGCTGCGCGCCGTGCAGGCCAGGGGCGCTGCCGGCTTCTACGAAGGCCCCGTGGCAGAGGACATGGTGACCAGCCTCCAGGCCATGGGCGGTGTCCACACGCTCGACGACTTCGCCGCCGTTGAGGCAGACTGGGTCGACCCGATCGCCGGCCCCTATCGCGGCGCAGAACTCGTCGAGCTGCCGCCCAACACCCATGGCGCCACCGCGATCCTGATGGCGCGCATCCTCGAGAAGTTCGACATCGCGGGGCTCGACCCCGTCGGCGCCGAGCGCGCCCATCTCGAGACCGAGGCGGCCAAGCTCGCCTATGCCGCCCGCAACGCCGCCATCGCCGACCCCGCAGCGATGACCGTCGCGCTCGAGCACCTCATCGGCCCCGCGCTGGCGGAGGAACTCGCGGGGCTCATAGACCCCGAGCGCGCCGGCCCGCCGCCCGCCGCCCCCCTCGGCCAGAACCACAAGGACACGATCTACATCACCGTGGTGGACCGTGACCGGATGGTGGTCAGCCTCATCTACTCGGTGTTCCACGATTTTGGCGGCTGCCTCGCCTCCGAGCGCTACGGCGTGAACTTCAACAACCGCGCCGCGGGCTTCACGCTCACCGAAGGCCACCCGAACGAGGCGGCCGGCGGCAAGCGGCCCATGCACACCATCATCCCCGCCATGCTCCGCCAGGGCGGCCGCGTGGTGATGCCTTTCGGCGTCATGGGCGGCGGCTACCAGCCGCACGGCCATGTCCGGCTCATCTCCAACATGCTGGACTACGGGCTCGACCCCCAGGCGGCGCAGGACATGGCCCGCCTCTTCCACGATGGCGGCACCACGTTCCTCGAGCGCGGCTATGCGCCGGAGGTCGGCCAGGCGCTCGAGGCGAAGGGCCATGTCATCGGCCCGCGCGACGTCCCGCTCGGCGGCAGCCAGGCGATCTGGATCGATGACGAGCGGGGTGTTCTGATCGGCGGGAGCGACCCGCGCAAGGACGGCCTCGCCCTCGGCTACTGAGCCGGGACGGCACGCTCAGAAGCCCGGCACCCTCGGCGGTGCCCGGCTCTCAGTTACAGCGCTCGGGGTCGATCAGATACGTATCGCCGTCATGCGCGGCGAAAACCTCGGGGATCTGCGGATGCTCGATCGGCATGCCGCTATCGTCCGGCAGCAGGTTCTGCTCCGACACATACGCCACGTAGTAGCTCGTCTCGTTCTCGGCGAAGAGGTGGTAGAAGGGCTGGTCCTTGCTCGGCCGCACCTCCTCGGGAATCGACTGCCACCACTCCTCGGTGTTGTTGAACGTCGGATCCACGTCGAAAATCACCCCCCGAAAGGGGTGGAAGCGGTGCTTCACGACCTGCCCGATATTGAATTTTGCAGCGGTCCTAGTCATCGCCGCAGTCCCCAGAAGCTTGTGTTGTCCAACGGCGACATACCTCCACCGTCTAGTGCTGTCGAGAATAGGTCAGAAATGAGGCAACACGAGGATCGCTCGATCACATTGCCCTGCATCATTTCCCCCCACGCATAGTCCTTACACGATTCACCGGCGCAAACCCGTCCCCAACAGGCTCCCTCCCGTCCGACCCTCGCCTCATGCCGCCCCGACGGCAAGTCATGCGACGCTCCGCAAAAACACCGCTTCGCTCGGCGCGCGCCAAAGGGTATGATCAAACCAATGAAAAAAACGAGGCAGGCACACGCAGTGCACCGGACATCGCGCCACCGAACGCGGGGAGCCGCGTCACGCGGTCGCAGGCTGGCGACCCGGATCGCCGTGCTGTCCTTTGCGCTCCTCGTCGGATCCTGTTCCTCAACCCCCGACGGCCCGCCCCGGGCGCAGGACAATGCCTGCATGATCTTCGCCGAGCGCCCCGGCTGGCGCGACGCCGTGATGGACTCGTCGAAGCGCTGGGGCGCACCGCCACATGTTCAGATGGCCATCATCTGGCGCGAATCAAGTTTCCGGGCCGAAGCGCGCACGCCACGTACCTATGCGCTCGGCATCATTCCCACCGGCCGGGTATCCTCCGCCTATGGCTACGCCCAGGCGATCGACAGCACCTGGGACTGGTATCGCGACGAAACCGGCAACAGCGGCGCGGACCGGGACGATTTCGACGACGCGACCGATTTCGTCGGCTGGTACATGGCCAAGACCCGCCGCACCAACGGCCTCGCCATGACCGACGCCTACAGCCAGTACCTCGCCTATCACGAGGGGCACACGGGCTATAAGCGCGGCAGCTGGCGGTCGAAGGCCTGGCTCAAGAAGGCCGCGAACGCCGTCGCCGCCCAGGCCCGCCGCTACGAACAGCAGATGAGCCTGTGCTGAGCGGCGCGCGGCCGCCCATCCCGGTGCCGCGTTCCAATCCGCTATCGCCCGGCGATCTTCGGAGAACGTTCAGAGACTTGTCGTAACGCTGACGTGGGTGGGCACGGGGAACGCTCAGGCTCCCCCGAAGAAGCGGCGAATGCGGCGGCCGAAGCGCTGGATGCTGCTCGCCTGCGCGTCGATCTCCTCCTCGACCCCGGCCCAGACCGGGTCGACGAAGCGGCCGACCAGGATCAGCACCACCCGCCTGATCACCAGCAGCACGGTAACGATGGCCGCCACGATCAGCACGTTCGGCCACCACGGCACGGGCTCGTCCGGCCCCGAGGCTTCGCGGATGCTGATGGCGTTCGGAAACCACGACATGAAGGTCACCCGCCAGCCGTAATGGGTGATCAGGTACCATTCCGGATTGGCGCGGGTCGAGGTT
>JBCBHB010000125.1:0-7279 GCA_038526025.1 Pseudomonadota bacterium | reverse complement strand
CTTAGTGCGCCGCGCGGTGAGCGCGATGCGCCGCCGGCTCGCGGCAGGCATCGGACGGGCTGGTGGCGGACTGGAAGCGCGGGCTGGTGATCGAGGCCCTCGCCGCGCGCCTTGGGCCCGAAGCTCAGTCGGCTGTGCCCGTGCGACCCACCCAGACGATGCCTGCCGCGAGCCGGCGGCGCATCGCGCTCACCGCGCGGCGCACTAAGAAAGGGGCGGCCATCGGCTTCCACCGGGGGCAGAGCGACGAGATCATTGCGGTGGCGGAGTGTGCGGTGGCACGTCCGGGGCTCGTGGACACACTGCCACGGCTTGTCGAACTCGTGCAGATGTTGGCGAGCCGCAAGGGCGAGCTCAGGCTGACGCTGGTTGAGACGCCGGAGGGGGTCGACTGCGCGGTTACCGGGGCCAAGCCGCTGGACGGGCCGGCGCTCGCGCTGCTCGCGGGGGCGACGACGCGGGCGGGGCTCGCCCGGCTGAGCGTGGAGGGCGAGCCGGTGGTGACGCGCGCGGCGCCGACGGAGCGGCTGGGCCGGGCTGAGGTGTTGCTGCCGCCCGGCGGCTTCCTGCAGCCCTCCGCCGAAGGAGCGGCGGCGCTCGTCGGGCTCGTCGAGGAAGCGCTGGATCTTACGACGCTGAAGCCGCGGCGGAAGGGACTGGCAAAGCTTGCGGACCTCTTCTCCGGGATAGGCACCTTCGCGCTGCCGCTGGCGGAGCACGCGGATGTGGACGCCTACGAGCTGGAGGGCGCGGCGTTGTCGGCGCTCGAGCGGGGCTGGCGTGCGGCGGGGCTGCCGGGACGGGTGAGCGGCGCGCGCCGCAACCTCTTTCACCGCCCGCTCGTCGGCCCCGAACTCGAGCCCTATGACGCCGTGGTGATCGACCCTCCCCGGGCCGGTGCGAGGGCCCAGGCCGAGGCGCTGGCGGCGAGCGAGGTGGGGCGGATCGCTTCCGTTAGCTGCAGCCCCGCCACCTTCGCGCGGGATGCAAAGCTGCTGGTCGATGGCGGATACCAGCTGCTATGGGTCGCGCCGGTCGATCAGTTCCGCTGGTCCCCGCATCTGGAGCTGGTGGGCGCCTTCCGGCGCGGCGGCTGACCGACCAAGCGGAATCGCGCCTGGTCGGCGCGATGCTTGTTGCGGGGGTGCTGCTGCCTCGGCGCTGGGCCCGGACGCCCAGGGAGCCGTGCCTGGCGGCAAGGTGTTCTGGGCTGGGGAAGCGCCAAAGGGCGCCCTGGCGAGCCTGTGGTGAGGTGTTTGCGTCGGTCCCGGGCTGGAAAGGCGCCGCGCAGGTCGCTAGCAGGGTCGTTGCCGGGCGGCACGCCCTGCCGCGCCGGTTGCGCTCGGGTGAAGGAGAGAATGCATGGATGAGATCGAAGCGCGGCGGGACCTGGCCGCGGCCTTCCGCTGGTGCGCCCGGCACGAGATGAACGAAGGCGTGGCGAACCATTTCAGCCTCGCGCTCGACGATGCGGGCCAGACCTTCCTGATGAACCCCGCGGGCAGGCACTGGTCGCTCATAAAGGCGTCGGACCTGGTGCTGCTCGATGCGAGCGAGGAGCCGGACGGCGTGGGCACGGGGATCGACCCCACGGCCTGGGCGATCCACGGCGCGCTGCACAGGAAGCACTCGGGCGCGCGCTGCGTGATGCATCTCCACACGCCCTATGCCACGGCGCTCTCGGCGCTGGCGGACCCGGTGTTGCCGCCGGTCGATCAGACGACCATGCGCTTCTATAACCGGGTCAGCATCGATATGGGCTTCGACGGCATGGGGCTTGGCGACGAGGCGGAGCGACTGGCGGGTGCGCTCGGCAATCATCGCGTGATGATGATGGCCCAGCACGGGGTGCTTACCGTCGGCTCGAGTGTCGCGGAGGCCTTCGACCTGATCTACTATTACGAGCGGGGCGCACGCACCTACATGATGGCGCTGCAGACCGGGCGGCCGCTGAACGTGGCGAGCGCCGAGGTGGCCGAGAAGACCGCCCAGCAATGGGAAGAGTATCCGGACGGCTGGGACGCCCATATGCGCGGCATCCGCGACGTGCTGGATGTGGAAGCGCCCGACTACGCGCATTGAAACCGGGCCCCTCCGCGCTTCCAAGCCCGCGCGCCATGCCCTAGGCTTTGCCGAAAAGAGCCGGCAGGGAGAGTGGCATGGCATGGGGATTGCGGGCGCGGCGCGCCTTTCTCGCGGGGCTGATGATCGCGCTGGCGGCCGGGCCGCTGCCGGCGCTGGCGGATGCGCTCGACCGGGCGCTGGCGCGGGGGACGCTGCGCATCGGCGTCGCCGAGTTCACGCCCTGGACGATGAAGGAGGGCGACCGGCTCTACGGGCACGAGATCGATATCGGCCGCCGCGTGGCCGGCGATCTGGGCGTTGAGCCGGAATTCAAGCTGATCGCCTTCGGCGAGATCATCGCGGCGCTGCATTCGGGCGAGATCGACATGATCGCGGCGGGGCTTGCGATTACGCCCGAGCGGGCGCTCGAGATGGCCTTCACGCGGCCCTATTTCCGGTCTGGCGTCGGGCTCGCGACCAACACGGCGGCCACGGCGGAGATCGGGTCGGTCGAGGCGCTGAACGCGCCGGAGGTCACGGTGGCCTATGTGGCGGAGACGCTGGCGGCGGGCTATGCGGATGTGCTCTTCCCGAAGGCCGACCTGAAATCCTTCAACAATGCCAAGGACGCCGAGGCGGCGGTCGTCGGCGGTGACGCAGCGGTCTACCTAGCAAGCCTGCCGGAGGCGCGGTTCCTGGCGCTCCGCAATCCCGATCGGGTGGACCTGCCGGTGACGGAGGCGCTGGTGGGCTCGGCCGCGGGGTTCGGCGTGGCGCATGGCGAGGCACGGCTCCTCAACTGGCTCGACGCCTGGATCGTGGCGCGCACGGAGGACCGTTGGCTCTCGGCAACCTACGATTTCTGGTTCAAGTCGCTGGACTGGGAGACGGCGGCGGCTGATGCGGCGGCATCAGGGGAGACCACCGAGTGACCTATGCGGCGGCGGAAGGTGGGCCGACGGCGGTGGTGCCGCTTCTCGGCGCCTTGGGGATCGGTCTCGTGCTCTCGCTCGGCAGCGTACTGGCGGCGGAGACGGTGAGCGCTTTCGGCGAGGGCGGGGCGCAGCGCTACGGCGATACGGTGCGGGACAGCACGGGCGGCACCTGGCGGCGGCAACCCGGCGTGGGCGGCACCCCCTCCTGGCGGATGGAGACGCCGGCGGAGCAGAGCCGCGGTCGGCTCGATCTCAGGACGGACAGCGTCTCGCGGGCGCTCTACCCCCGGAACGCCGGCGGCGCGGGGCTCAGCGCCTCGGGCCTGCGCACCGCACCGCCGCGCTGATCGTTCGAGCGTTGCGGCATCCCGGCTGGTCGCCGGGATCGGTTTTTGCGGGAGTGCTGTGAGGCCGGCCCTTCGGCAGGGCCTGGCGTTCTGCGAGCCGGCGTCAGAGGCTCGGGAAAAAGCGGCCCGCGGGCGAGAGCGTGAAGATCTCGCAACCCGCTTCCGTCACGCCGATGGAATGTTCGAATTGGGCCGAGAGCGAGCGGTCGCGCGTCACGGCGGTCCAGTTGTCGGCCAGTGTTTTGGTTTGCGGCCCGCCCAGGTTCACCATGGGCTCGATGGTGAAGAACATGCCCGGGCGCAGCTCCGCCCCTTCGCCGCGCCGGCCGTAATGCAGCACGTTGGGCGCATCGTGGAAGACGCGGCCGAGGCCATGGCCGCAGAAGTCCCGCACCACCGAGCAGCGCTCCCCCTCCGCGTAGGACTGGATCGCGTAGCCGATATCCCCGAAACGGGCGCCGGGCTTCACCTCCGCGATGCCGCGCATCAGCGCCTCATGCGTCACCTCGATCAGGCGCACGGCTTTGCGGGGGGCGTTGCCGGCCACGAACATGCGGCTGGTATCGCCGAACCAGCCATCCACGATCACCGTGACGTCGATGTTCAGGATATCGCCGTCCTTCAGCGCCTTCGGGCCCGGGATGCCGTGGCAGACCACATGGTTGACGGAAATGCAGCTCGAATGCTGGTAGCCGCGATAGCCGAGCGTGGCCGGCACGGCGCCGGCCGCCACGATGTAGTCGTGGCAGATCCGATCGAGCTCCTCAGTGCGGATGCCCGGGACGACATGCTGGCCGATCATGTCGAGGCAGTCCGAAGCCAGGCGGCCGGCGGCACGCATGGCCTCGAAATCCGCTTCTTCGTAGAGGCGGATGCCCTCGGCTGTCCGGCGCTCGGGCGCGCGGGCTTTTACTGTCTCTTCCATCTCGTCCATTAGTCTGCGATCGGGACGGGCCGATCAAGCACAATGCCGCCTGGGCTCACACGCGCGGTGATGGCCATCGCCTCCACGCCGCGTTCCCTTGCGGTCACATAGGCACGCGCATAGCCGGGGTCGAGGTCCGCGGCGAAGGCAAGCCGCGAACAATCATCCCGCTGGATGACATAGAGCATGACGGCGCGGTGTCCCGCTTCCACCATGGCGGCGAGTTCGGCGAGATGCTTCGCGCCGCGGGTGGTCACGCTGTCCGGGAACTCGGCAAGGCCTGGCTGGCGGACGAGGTGGACGTTCTTCACCTCGACATAGGCGGAGGGGCGGTCCGGGCCTTCCAGCAGGAAGTCCACGCGGCTGTTGGTGCCGTAGCGGACCTCCGGGCGCACCGTCTCATAACCCTCGAGGCCCGGTATGCGGCCATCGCGCAGCGCCTCGCCGGCGATGCGATTTGGCACGCCGGTATCGATGCCGACCCAGGCCTCCGCGCGATCGCCCAGCTGCGCCGCCTCGGGGCCCTGCCGGTGGAGGCGCAGGAGGCGCCAGGTGAATTTCAGCTTGCGCTTGGGGTCGTCGTTCTCCTCGAGCCAGATCTCGAGGCCCGGCTCCTTCAGGCCCATCATGCTGCCGGGGTTCGCGAGATGCGCCGTGACCTCCTCGCCTGCGCGCGGTCCCTCCTCGAGCCGGGCATCCGCCAGAAAGCGCTTGTACCGCTTGAGCAGCGTGGCGCGGATGAGGGAGCGAGCGAACTGCATTGTGATCTCCGACGACGGGGAGCCCGGTTTCCGATGGGCAGCGCGCGGGTGCAAGGGCCCGCTTGCCGCGGCGCGCCGGTGCCTTAGGGTGCAACGCCGCAGGCACGGAGCGGGAGGGGTTGAGGATGGTGCAGGAGAGCGCGGGACCGACGGCGGCGATGCTCGTGATCGGGGACGAGATCCTCTCCGGCCGCACGCAGGACGCGAACGCCCACCACCTTGCCGGACGGATGAGCGCCCTCGGCATCCCGCTTCGCGAGATCCGTGTGGTGCCGGACGACCACGCGGTGATCGTGGCGGCAGTGAAGGCGTTAAGCGCCTCGAACACCTATGTTTTCACCTCCGGCGGGATTGGTCCGACGCATGACGACATCACCGCCGATGCGGTGGCCGCGGCCTTCGAGGCACCCATCGATGTGCGGGCGGATGCGCGGGCGCTGCTCGAGGCGTACTATGCCGAGCGGGGGACGGAGCTGAACGCGGCCCGCCTCCGCATGGCGCGGATCCCGGAGGGCGCGCGGCTGATCGACAACCCGGTCTCGGTCGCGCCCGGCTTCATCCTCGGCAATGTGCATGTGATGGCGGGGGTGCCGAGCATCTTCCGCGCCATGCTCGACGGGCTCGAGCCGGGCCTCAAGGGCGGCCCCCCGATCCTTTCCCATGGCTTCGAGGCGATGGTGCCGGAGGGGGATCTTGCCGCTTCGCTCGGCGCGGCGGCCGAGGCGCACCCGGCGGTCTCCATCGGCTGCTACCCGTTCTTTCACGAGAAGCCGGCGGCCCGCGTGGTGCTCCGCTCGCCCGACATCGCGGCCCTGGCCGCCGCGGCGGACACGGTTCGCGAGGCTTTTCAAACGCTTGCGGGCGGCGCCTTCAAGGAGACACCGCCCGCCCGCTCGTCCGGTTCCTGAGGCAACGGCCTCAGATGTAGCTTACGTTGCCTGCCGAAGCGCGACCGTCACGGCCCTGCTCGAGCTCATACTCGATGGGCTGACCGTCCTTCGGGGCCTCGAGGCCCGCGCGCTCGATGGCGCTGATGTGCAGGAAGACGTCCTTGCCGCCGCCCTCGGGCTCGATGAACCCGTAACCCTTCGTGGCGTTGAACCACTTCACCTTGCCGGTTGCCATAACCGTTCTCCGTCTCTTTGCCGGTCCGCGCAGAATGCCGGACCCGTGGCTTCGGTCAGAAGGAAAGAGCCGAACGCCCCGAGAGACAGACAGGTATCCGTAGTGATCGATAGCGGCCTGAAAATCGGCGTTCCGGTCCCCGATTGCAAGGGTTGCGGTGCGAAGATTGCAGGTCACCACCGCCCCTGCACGCTGAACCCCCCTGCCGCGCAACGCCCCAGCCCCCTGTGATCGATAGGCCGAGCGGGCCATCGCGACCCTCCCGGAACGACCTCCCCGACGGCGATACATGAGCCCTGCGCCAGCCCGAACACGGCGCCACACCCTCACCAAACAAGGCCCAACCACCCGCATCGACCACGCCCTCTACACCATCAACCGAACCCACCCGGCGCTTACGGAGATCGAACATTCGGAGTTGAGAAGCAGTCTGTAGCGGGCACGAACTAACCTCCACCAAGCCACATTGGATGATTTTGTAGCGCAATGTTGACAAAAAAGCGCCGTAAGCAAACTCTATCTATGTAGTCGACAGCTGAGTCGCGATAACTTGTTTGCGGAGGGAGTTGTATGAAGTATTTATTGAAGCAGCGCAAAATATCTGAAAGAATAAACATCGGAGAGCGCATTTATGCAAGCTCTGAAGTCAAAGTTTGTGCGGTGGATTTGGTTGGATCGGACGTGCTGCCGTTTCTTGTGAGGGAGCTTCCAGACTATAAATTACTACAACTCTTGAGCGAGGACGTTCTGAGACTTGTGCGGCGAAGGGAATCAGAGGATGGTGATGCGCGAGGAACCTATCAGCGAAGGTTCTTCCACTTCGATATTGTCGAAAAAGAAGCTCCATTTACTAAGCGGGGCGAAATGATAGTGCGCCGATGGATGCCTCGGATCGGCGAAAACACTTACGACATATTTTATGTCTCTTTGAATGGTGAAGTGCTCAAGGATCTTGGGTCTCAAGGTTTCTTCTGAGATTTGAGGTTGCGTCATGATACAAGAAAGGTATGTCTCTTTCATCGACGTACTCGGTTTTGAGAGTGTGGTGAGGTCGATAAGAGATGCATTCGACCCTAGAGCGGTTAGAGTTGAGGATGCGCTTTCATCAATACATTCAGTCTG
>JBCBHB010000124.1:0-7285 GCA_038526025.1 Pseudomonadota bacterium | reverse complement strand
TTGCGCTCGAGGGGCGCCTTCGCCAAGGCTTCAGCGCCGCCGACACACGCGCTGCTTTGCGCTCGGCCCTGCGCAGCGCAACCGGTGCGCCAAGCACCGCTGGCTCGGGCAGCGGCGAGGCAGAGGGCGGGGCACCCCCGGCACTCGAGATCGCCAATGCCCCGGACGGCACCTGGCTGATCCGCCTCGACCTGACAGATGCGCCCCCAC
Organism: Pseudomonadota bacterium; assembly: GCA_038526025.1. Lineage (GTDB taxonomy): Bacteria > Pseudomonadota > Alphaproteobacteria > Rhodobacterales > Rhodobacteraceae > Thermohalobaculum. The sequence goes on along the minus strand of JBCBHB010000124.1, from coordinate 7,075 downwards.
CGGCCCGGTTGACCATCGCCTTTGCGGACGGTGCGGTGAGCCTTGCCGGTATTCTGCCCGAAGGCTTCGATGCAGACACCGCGCTGGTACGTGGCGGCGGCGCGCTGCGGGCGGGGCTCACCTCTGGCGGCAAGGGCGATCCCTTCCTCTGGCGCAGCATCGTGGATGCCCTCGGCGCGCTGCGCGCGGCCATCGACACGATGGAAGGTACGGCCACCGCCGAACGGATCGCGCTCACGGGCACGCTCCGCCCAGGATACGACGACGCCCAGGTAAGCGCCTTTCTCGCGGCGCGGCTTGCCGAGAGCGACACCGTGCCGAGCATCGAGCTTTCGCTGACCGAGACCGCAGCCAGCGAAGGGGCGGAGCGGGTCGACCTCCTCTCCGGCCGCCGCGAACGCTTGACCGGTGGCGCCTGGAGCGTCATCGCCCCACCGCCTCCAGGCGCGGAGCTCACCGAGCCAACGGAAGAAAACTAACCTGCCCCACGCGGCTCTCGCCGTCGGGGGGGGGCGCGGCAGTCAATAGGCGCTGCCTTGAGGGGCCTACGCTTCGGCGGTTTCTTTGATGTTACACAGGGAAGGCGGGGTCCATGCCGAAAACAGACTTTGCCAGCATGAAGTTCGCGAAGATCTATCCGCTCTACGTGCAGAAGGCCGAGCGAAAGGGCCGGACGAAGCAAGAAGTAGACGAAGTCCTCCTCTGGCTCACCGGCTATGATCAGGCGGGCCTGGAACGGCAGGTGACGGAGGGAAACGATCTCCGCCGCTTCTTCGAGGATGCCCCGCGCCTCAACCCCAACGCCTCGCTCATCAAAGGCGTCGTCTGCGGCGTTCGTGTCGAAACCGTCGCCGATCCGCTGGTTCAGAAGGTGCGATACATGGACAAGCTGATCGATGAACTGGCCCGAGGAAAGGCCATGGACAAAATCCTGCGCAGCTGATTGTCCGTGACCTTGCAGAGCTCCGCGACGCTCCATCATGGGCCGTCAGACGGGCTCCGCGGCGGGCACCAATCATGGACAGTGAAGCGGTCTTCGTGCCAGCGCCAGCCCAGCCCCGCCAGCGCATGTTCCGCCAAGAATGCTTTTGCGCGGTCGCGGTGTTGACAACCCCTTGAGGCAGCGCCTACTCCGGCTGCGGGCGGGTGGCCGAGTGGTCGAAGGCGCTCCCCTGCTAAGGGAGTATACCTCAAAAGGGTATCGTGGGTTCGAATCCCATCCCGCCCGCCATTCCGCAGTACGCCGTTCCGTCCCCACCAACACCCTGAAGGGCACGGTGGTTTTGGGGGCTCGAAGTCCTGCATTGCGGTAGCGGGGAAAGCGGTCCTCTAAGGCGGGTTCGAACACCTCGCAGAAGGAGCGCTGCGGTTGGGTGCTCGTGTCGATCGTGCCCTCCTCGATGAGCCTCTTGCAGTCGGGCGCCGATCATCTCCAACACACGCCATCGTCATTATCGGCGTGCGCCACCCGCGGGGAACCGCGCTGATCGACAGGCATTGGGGGTGAGCAAGCCTCTGACATACAGAAAGAAATTCTTGAATTCCATGCCACAGAACTCGAATTGGAGCAGGCTCGGTATGCATTAGCGTCCGTCGTGTTGACCGGCTGCAGCCGATGAACCCCCTCCGCTGAGGGCGGGGCTCGTCGACGCAGCGCCCAACATGAGGCAGCTTATGCGACTGAACACAATCGCCGCCGTTCTACTGGCGCTCTTGCTCACTGGCACCGTATCGTCGGGGGCGGCATCGACGCTCACGATCTCCGGCACGGGCACGCCGTCCTTCGTGCTCGACGAGCCGCCCTGGGACACCCTTGGTCTGTTCCAAGGAGACAGCTTCACCTACGAGATCGTTCTCGACACCTCGGTGGCTCCTTCAGACGTTGGCTCGAGCACCGGCCCTGGGTTCTACGGCGCTGTGCAATCGTTCATCATTGACGGCGTGCCGTTCGAGCCTGTCACCAATCCGGCACCGGACAACACCGACAACAGGGTCCTGTTCTTTCAGCAAGAACCTATTGCGCCGATACCTGGTCTCCCCCCGTTTCCACAGCCCACGCAGTCGCAGCTCATTATCAATCTGGTGAACGACGCGCGGACGGTGTCCTACACTTTCAACGGCGTCATTCCCGTCGCGCAGTTCTTCGGCTCGGGACCTTACTCGCTGGAGCAGATCGCGTCGTTGCAAGCGAGCGACTTCCAGAACTTTAGCGTGGACGCTCTGTCACTACAGCGCCTGACCTTTGCGGTAGGTGCGGGGAGCACTTTTTCCACACAGGCAGTGCCGCTGCCGGCAGGCGGCGTGCTGCTCATGGGCGCTCTCGGCGTCATGGTCGTGAGCCTCCGGTCTCGCCACGCGGCCACTGGCCGGGAGCACGAACGCTGAGACCCGGGCAGGCGCCCGGCAGAAGGCTCTCCCCTTGCAACGTGAAACGCCCCTCAGGACCCGAAGGCGGTGTCGCATCACGCCTGTGCCTGAGAGGCAGACTGGGATCATCGGCGAGGCCGCTGGCACCGGAATCGCACCGACGCCCACAGCAACGCCGCTCACGCCGGTTCTGCGATGCCGACACGGTCGCGCAGTGCGTCTCCGGCCAGGTTGAAGGCAAGCGCTGAGAGCACGATGGGGATACCGGGCAGCAGGGCATAGGCCGGCGCAGACAGGATGTACGTGCGTGCCTCGAGGAGGATGACACCCCATTCAGGCTGCGGCGGCGAGGCCCCGAAGCCCAGGAAGCCGAGCCCCGAGATCGCCAAGATCGCCCGCGCGACATGCGCGGTCATGATCACCACCATCGCCGGCAGAAGGGGCGGCGTGAGATGATCGAGAGCGATCCGGACCGAACTCACACCGCTTAGCCGCGCGAGCGCCACGTGATCGGCCGATGCGGTGGCGAGCGTCATGCCGCGCACAACCCGCGCGTAGCGCATCCAACCGACGATCGCGAGCGCGAAGAGAACCTCCGTTCCGCCGCCGCCCAGCACGCCGGCGATCGCAAGCGCCGCCACGAGCTCCGGGAAGGCGAAGAACGCGTCGGTGACACGCATCAGCCCGGCATCGACCCATCGGCCTCCCATGCCCGCAACGAGGCCCACGACCAGACCAATGGCCGCCGAGACCAGGACCACCAGAACCGCGAGCCCCACCGACAGCCGTGCGCCCGCGAGAACCCGGCTGAACACATCGCGCCCGAGATGGTCGGTGCCGAACCAGTGCACGGCGCTCGGCGGGGCGAGGCGGATCATCGGGTCCGGGCGCAGCGGGTCGTGCGGTGCCAGCTCCGGCCCGACCGCAGCAAGCAGGAGCACAAGAGCCGAGAGCGCAACAGCGCAGAGGCGCAGAGGATCGCGCAATCTCATGCCATGCCCTCCGCCGTACGCGGATCGAGCCAAAGCGTCAGCAGGTCCACGATCAGGTTCACGCACACGAACAGCACGGCACTGAAGAGCACGAAGGCCTGGATGACCGGATAGTCGCGGGCATCCACAGCCTCGATGAAGATCAAGCCCAGCCCGTGCAGACCGAACACATACTCCACCGCCACGGCCCCCTCGAGCACGAAGGCGATTTCCAGCGCGAAGATCGTCAGCACCGGCAAGAGCGCGTTCCTCAGGGCATGGCGACCGATCACGCGCGTTTCGGCGACACCACGGCCACGGGCGGCAGCGATATGCCGTGCAGCCAGTGCCTCGATGGTCGCCGAACGCAACAGCCGCGCGGTGGTGACCGTGATCCCCGTCCCGAGGGTCAGAGCCGGCAGCACAAGGTGTTCCCAATCGCCGCGGCCGAACGCCGGCAGCCATCCGAGATTGACCGAGAAGACCACGATGAGCAGCACGCCGAGCCACCAGTTGGGCATGGCCGAGCCCAACGTCGCGAGAGCAACGCAGAGCCCATCGAACCAGGTTCCGCGCCAGACGCCGGCGAGCAGCCCGAGGGGGATGGACAAGGCGGTGGCAACCGCGACGGCGGCCAATGCAAGCTCGAGCGTACGGAAGAGCCCCTCCGCCATGATATCGACCACTGGCCGTCGATCGATCAGCGAGATGCCGAAGTCGAGCCTCACAAGGTCGCCCGCCCAACGCGCCCACTGCACCAGGAAGGGGTCATCAGCACCGATCTCCGCCCTGATGCGGGCGAGGCTGGCGGCGTCGAGGTTGACGCCTGCGCCATGGCGCGCCTGAGCGATCGCCATCACCGCATCGCCCGGTGCGAGCTGCAGCAGCAGGAAGGTGAGGAAACTCGCCAGCACGATCACGAAAATAGCACCGGCGATCCGGCGCAGAGCGGCGGCGATCACGCGACCGTCTCCTCACGCTGAACGAAGCGGGCCGCGGCGAAGGCAGCCCTTCGGTGGGTATCGCAGTCCACCAACGCCCGAGCCGCGTTGCTCTGCGGCGCCGAGAGCAGGCGGTCGGCGGGCGCGTCCTCCACAATCCGCCCCGCCTCGATCACGATCACCCGGCTCGCGAGGCGGCGGACGAGGCGCATGTCATGACTGACGAACAAGACCGTCGGCTGCGTCTCGGCGATGACGTCGGTGAGCAAGCCGGCAACCTCGGCGGCCACCAGCGCGTCGAGCGCGCTCAGTGGCTCGTCGAGTACCAGCAGTGTTGGCCGGGGGGCTATCGCTCGCGCGATGCAGGCGCGCTGTGCTTGGCCAAGCGAAACCGCCGCCGGCCGCCGTTCGAGCAGCGCCGGATCGAGCCCCATGCGAGCGGCAATCCTCTCGACGCGCTGCCTGCGCTCCAACTGAGACAGTCCGCCGGCGCGCAAGGGCTCCTCGATCGTGGTTCGCAAGCGCGCATGCGGGTTCAGCGCGCCCAGCGGGTTCTGGAAAACGGCCTCCGCGGCGCCGCGCAACCGCTTGTGGCCGGCATCGAGCGGGCGACGGATCTGGTTGCCGTCGAAGACCATGCGCCCATGGGTGAAGCGCGTGAGACCCAGCACGGCCTTCAGCAACGTCGACTTGCCGCCTCCCGACGGGCCGACAATGGCGACCACCTCACCACGCATGATCTCGACGCAGGCGTCCGCTAGGATCGGGCGGCGGCGCCCATCCGAGGCGCGGACGGACACCGAGAGATGATCCAGCGCCAGCAGGGGCGCGCTTACCATGCCGCGCTCTCCACGAGTGCGCGCGCGTAATCGGTGCGGGCAGCCCCCAGCAAAGCGGCGGTCGGGCCGGTCTCGATCATTCTCCCGTTGCGCAGCACGAGGATCCGGTCGCAGGCGATGGCCGCGAGGCCCAGATCATGGGTGATGAGCATTGTCGCAACACCTTCCGCGTGCGCGAGCCGACGGATATCGGCCACCAGTCGATCCGCCACCGGCGCGTCCAGCGCTGCCGTTGGCTCATCGAGGATCAGGAGCGCAGGCGCAGGCGCGCTGGCGAGGGCAAACAGAGCGCGCTGCAGCATGCCCCGGCTCCATTGATGCGGCCATGCCCGCGCCGCCCGGGCAGCGTCGGGCACGCCGAACGCCTCGATCCGTTCAAACGTCTTTGCCAGGGCGCTGGAGGGGGGCACCCCTGCGGCGGCTGCGACAGCTGCGCGATGGGCGCCCACGAACTCCGCGATCTGGTCATGCACGGTGAAGAGCGGGTCGAAGGCCCCAATCGGGTCCTGCTCCACCATCGCGACGCGACGCCCCCGCAGTTGCCGCATCGCCCTTTGCGAGAGCCCCGAAAGCTCCTCGTCAAGCAGCCGTATCGAACCACCGGCCAAGGCTAACGGCGCCTCCTGGCGAATGATGCAGCGGGCGAGCGTTGTCTTGCCGGAGCCGCTCTCGCCGACGATGCCAAGCGTCTCCCCCGCCGCGACGGAGAGGGAGACCTGGTCCAGCACCGGACGCTCCTCGCCCCGCGCGAGGACCGTGAGATCCTCGACGCGAAGGACGGCGCGACCCTCAGGGGGCGACATGAAGGCGGTTGTCGACAAGGTAGATGCCCGCCGGATGCAGCGTGAAGTCCCGCACATTCTCGCGCGAAACCGCGACGCGGTTCTTGAAGAAGGCCGTCACGATCGGAAGCTCCTCAACCACGATCCCCTGGATCCGGTTGAGAATGCTCCGCCGTTCGTCGGGGTCGAAAGCGGCAATCGCCTCGCGGAGCAGCCCATCGAACTCCGCATTCGACCACCCGCCATAATTCTCGATGGCGCCGGTGCGGAAGGCGAAGTTGCCGAAATAGGCGGGGTTGCCCGTCGGCGCTGAGTTCGACGAATACATCAGCATGTCCGCGCGGCCCTCGCGGAAGTCATCCACCGCCACTGTCCAGTCGCGCAGGATGCGAAGCTCCGCGTCGATCCCGGCGGCCTCGAGATGCGCCTGGTAGAGCTCGGCGGCAGGGCGCATCGACGGGCGGCCCTCGTAGCTGCGCATCACGACACGGAAGGGCTCGCCGTCCCGCTCCAGCCGGCCGTCCCCGTCGGTGTCGGCGATCCCCGCCTCAGCCAGAAGCGCGAGCGCACCGTCACGGTCGTAGGGGGTCACCGAAAGCTCCGGGTTGGTCCATGGCTTCTCGGGCGGGAACATGCCGACGCCGGCGCTGCCCCCGAAATCGTTGAGCACGCTCTCAACGATCTGATCGCGCGGCATGAGCTGATCCAGCGCCCGGCGCACCCGAATATCCGCCAGCGCCCCGGTCTCGGTCTGCATGTAGAAGAACATCAACCGACCGTCCGCCACGGCATCGACCTTGAGGTCATGGCGGGCCATGACCCTGGGCAGGTCGCTGTCCGGGAAGTTTGCGGCAATGTCGATATCGCCGGCCTCGAGCGCCAGCATCACGGTGGCGGGGTCGGTCAGCGTCAGCAGCTCGATCCGCGGTGCAGCAGCAGCCCCACCCCAGTACTCCTCGAACCGCACGCTGGTGATCTTCTCGCCAGTCACGATCTCGTCCAGCATGAAGGGCCCGGTGCCGTAGAACTTCTCCGCATCGCTCGCCGGCGACAGGATCGAGAGACCGGGATCGACGAGATCGTTCAGAAAGGCCGCGTTCGGCACCTCGGTTTCGATACGCACGGTCAGCGGATCGACCACCGCCACCCCGGCGATCATCGCCGGGGTAGATCGA
>JBCBHB010000123.1:0-7292 GCA_038526025.1 Pseudomonadota bacterium | reverse complement strand
CGAGCGCCGTGGCGAGCGCATCGACGTCGTCGGGTGGCACAAGGCAGGCGCCGCCCTGACGCAGGCGTTCTCCGGAAGGCCAACGGCTTCTCCGCCGCTCCGTGTGCTCGACCTCGGCGCCGGTGCCGGTAACAATCTCAGAGCGACATCGACGCTCCTGCCGCTGCCACAGGACTGGACGCTTGTGGACAGCGATGCGGGATTGCTGGCGGAGGCGCTGAGAGTGCTTCCGGAGGGCGTCAGGGCCAAGGAGAAAGTCGCTGACCTCGCGGACGGGCTGGAGCCCCTTCTGGACGCGGCGGCACTACCGGATCTCGTGACGGCCTCCGCGCTCTTCGATCTCTGCTCCGAGGACTGGATCGCGGCTTTCGTGGCAACGCTCGCAGCCGCACGCCTGCCCTTCTTCACGGTGCTGAGCTACGATGGCCGGCAGGACTGGCAGCCGCCACACGCCCTCGATGCAAACGTGGTCGATGCGTTTCATCGCGACCAGCGGCGAGACAAGGGGCTTGGCCCCGCGCTCGGTCCGGACGCTCACGACGTGCTTGCCGCCATGCTTCGGGATGCGGGGTATTCGGTCGTCGAAGGAACGTCGGACTGGGTGTTGGAGGCGCCTGCAGAGGGCGCACTGATCGCAGCACTTGCCGCAGGAACCGCCGCAGCAGTCGGGCCGGCACTGGGCACGGATGCGTCGGTCTGGGGTGCGGCCCGCGCCGGGGCGACACCGGTCCGCATCGGCCACAAGGATCTCTTGGCGCTTCCCGAAGGCCCTTGAGAGGCGTCCTGCCCTTCAGGAAACCGCAGCCGCCGCCAGCGCCGCCGTCGGGGCCCGCTGCGCCGCCGCGCGGGGCGGAAACCCGCAGACGCAGAGCATGTCCCCATCCTCGAAGCGCATCGTCCGCACCCGCGGCCGCAAGGCTTCATCCAGCGCTTCGATCGGCGCAAGATCCAGACCGCACTTGCCAGAACCGAGGATGATGGGTGCGACCATCAGGTGCAGCTCGTCGAGCAGGCCGGCATTGATAAAGCGCGCCAGAGTCTCGGCCCCCCCTTCAACGAGGAGGCGCCGCAGGCCGCGTCCGGCAAGGGCAGCAACGATCGCCGCCGGGGTGATCTGACCGGAGACATCCGCGGGCAGGACAAGCTGATCGACGCCATCCGGCACCGCCACCCCCGGCAGCGTGATCGCGAGGACCGGGGCAGCACCGTCGGAGAGCATGCGCAGGTCAGACGGCATACGGCCGCGCGGATCGATGATGACACGGACCGGGCTGTCTCCTGCCACATGGCGCGTGGTGAGTTGCGGATCATCGGCCACCGCCGTGCCCACGCCAATGATCACGGCATCGACCCGCGCACGGATCTGGTGGAGGTGCACGAGCGCCGCCTTGCCGTTGATGTACTTGGAGGCCCCCGTGGGGGTCGCGATCCGGCCGTCGAGCGATTGGCCCAGCTGGCCGATCACCACACTCGGTAAAGGGCCGGCGGGACGGGGCGCACGCGGCAGGGCGAGACGCGCCAGCGCGCGTTCAGGGCAGTAGGCAAAGGCGCCTGCGTCGCACTCTGCGCCCCCTGGGCCCGTGCCAGGGCGGGTGTTGGCAGGGATGAACATCAGGTGGTCTCCCGTATCGCGCCGGGCGGAAGGCCCATGGGCGCAGTCTAGCGGCGCGGCGCGGCCATCGCCGAGGCAGGCTGGGCGTCTCGGCCACCCGCAGCAACCGCGCCGCCCTTCATTGCAACGGTCCCACCGGATGCGTCGTTCCCAGTGCGTCCTCGATCCGTACCCTGCCCAGCAGCAGCCGCCGGCGCCGGCCCGCGCCAGGGTTGCTTGCGGAACCAGCCGACAATGTAGGCCACGGCGATGAGAACGCAGCCGCCGCCAATATTTGCCGCAGCTACGGGCAGCATGCTCTTGTCCGAGAGATCGAGCAGCCAGCCGAGCGTGACGGCAAGCGGGATGGAGACGACGAAGACCGCGAGGCTCTGCGTCCCCACCTTCCGGATCACCGGCACCGCGCGCAGGAACCAGGGACCCAGCGCAGCCCTGCGCCGCTCCGGTCCCATCGCCGCCCAGATGGCGGTGCAGAGGCTTACGAGGTGCAGGATCTGGAGCAATCCGATCCATTTGCCATCAACCGTCGGCACCACGACCAGCAGCGCCCGCTCGAGCCCGGGGGCAAGGCGATGGATCTCCTCCACCCAGCCGTAAGGCACGGTCAGCAGCGCGAGCCCGGCGGCGCCATAGCCCAGACGTCGCCAGGTGTCGGCCGTGTAGACCCGGCCGGAGAAGCCTTCCCGCAACCGCCAGCCGCCCTCACCCACGGCCACCCAGGCGAGATAGGCAAGGCTGAGGAAGTGCAGATACCGGAAGACGCCGAACCAGGTTTTCGTCCAGAGCGGCTGGAGGGTTTCGCGCGTGTCCCAGAAGAACCCGCCACCGAGCCCCTCGGGCCACCATCCGGTCAGGTAGGCGTAGAGCTTGTACCAGGCGAAGGGCAGGCTCAAAATCAGGAACGCCGCCGCCGCCCGGATCAGCCACTTGTTCACCGGCGGACGCGGCAGCCATCCCATCGCGAAGGCAAAGCCGGTGAAGAAGACCAGCTGCCACGAGAAGGGATTGAAGAACCATACGCCGCGCCCGAAGGGGTTGGATGGCAGGTTCAGGAAGGTCAGCGGCTCGCCGATCGGTGCCAGCATCGCTGCAAGGCCGCCGTACTCTTCACCATCACGCTCTGCGATGTAGGCGAGGCCCGCAAAGGTGGCAGCCACCCACATGCCGAGCACCAGCACCGCCACGCCTTGCGCCCCTCCATACCGATGGGCTGCCATAACCGCCGGGATCAGTGCGAGGATGACCAGGTACATTGGCAGGATGTCGAAGAGACCCGGGACGTAGGTGAGGGTCAGCAGCCCGAACAGCGCCTCGCCGGTATTGTTGAAGATCGGCACGACATAGGGGCGCGCGAGATAGTTCCGCCCCTCCTCACCCACGCCGAAATGGTTGATGGAGAAGGCGATGGTGGCCGCGACGAGGATGATACCGATGTGGCACCAGTAGACCTGCCAGATCCGGTAGAGAATGCGCCCCGTTCCCAGCAGAAACCCACGGTTCTGGAAGACCGCTCCGAAGGCCAGAGCGGAGGCGAAGCCGGAGCAGAACACGAAGATCTCGGTCGCGTCGGAGAAGCCGAACCGCGCCGGGATCCAGAGCGTCCACAGGTTGCCCGGGATGTGGGCCATCAAGATGATGAACATCGCGAGGCCACGGAAGAAATCCAGCCGCAGGTCCCGCGGCTTCTTCGGCGGCCTGGCTGCGGCCTCGGCTGAACGCCCGTCGTTCATTCTGCGGCGATACCTGTCGTTTGGGCGGCCTGGACCGCACGCGCTCGGGCGATGGACTCGCGGCGGCGGGCGGTGAAGCCATCCTCCGCACCACGACGGAAGGCGCGCCCGGCCAGCTCCTCCTCCGCCTCGCCATACCGTCCCGCGCGGATGCCCGCCTCGATCATCAGGCGCGAGAATACGTCCCGCTGTGCGTGGCTGCCACCGGCGCTCTGCAAGGTGCGGCGACAGCTCCGGAGCGCATCGAACGCGGTGCCGTACTGGCCAGCCCTGAACGCTGCGAGGCCACGCGCGGCCGGCAAGCCAGCGACGGCAGCAACCTCATGCATATCATGGTCGGATGTCTGCGCATCCGCTGCAAGACGGGCGATCATCCGATCCGCCGCCCCGCGCCGCCCCGTGGCTTCGAGCGCAAGCAGGTAATGCAGGTCGGCAAACACCACGCAGCCGGGCTCGACACGGTTCTCGGAAAGCTCGGCCAGTTCCTCCCAGCGGTCCCCGACATCGATGCCCTCGATCTCGAGACGGGTCAGCATGGCGGCGCCGTTGGAGATATCGCGATAGTCATCGGTGTGTTCCGCCCGGATCCGCGCGTCGTAGAGCGCTACGACCTCGTCGTATGCCCCGCGATCCAGATGGAAGAGGGCAAGATGCCACCAGACATGCGCGCCGAAATTGTTGCAATGCGCAAACGCCTCCGTCTGCCGCGACAACCAGTCGATCCCCGCCTCGTTGCGGGCGGTCATGTCATAGACATGCGCCACGGCGTGGAGGCCCCAGGCATCGTTGGGCGCATGCTCCAGACCGCGGCGACCTGCCTGCTCGGCCAAGGCGTAGGCGCCGTTTTCCTCCAGCGCAAAGGCATGGCAGCCGAGCGCGAAGCCTTCATGCGCATGGCCAGCATAGGCCGGCATCGCTGCCCGCATGCGCTCGAGCATGCCACGACGGTCCCCCAACACGAAGCGGATGGCCTGGTCGAGCTTGAGGGCCAGCATATCGTCCGGCGCCTCGTCGAGCCACTGCCCAAGGCGCGCCGTCGCCGCCGAGGGGCGACCGGCGGCATAAGCCGTCAGCGCCTCGATGAACGCCGCCAGGCGATGCGGCTCGTCCTGCGGCGCAGTGCGGGCGAGCCGATCGGCCTCCGCAAGCGACGCCCGTGCAGGACCCACGAGTTCCGAGCGACCGAGGAGCAAGAGGAAGAAGCCCTTCGTGGTATGAGCGAGCGCGAACGCCGGTGCCCCCTCCAGCACCCGCCCGAGATGCTCCGGCGTCGAGCGGCAATGCGCGAGGAAGCCACTGACCGTCGCCCCCCACTCATCCCGAAGGGCCGGGGTGAGCGCTGCGGCAGATGCGGTGTCGAGATGATGCATGAACGGTCTCCGGGTTTCCGTGACGCCTCATACGCAGTTATGCGCCCAATGCGTCGCCCTACGACGCGGAGTCACCGATTTGTTATTGCATGCGGAAGGCGCCTGACGGGCGAGTGAACGCGCGATACATGTGAGCCGTTCCGGAAAGCCGGCGAGGCGCGACAAGGGACGGACATGGCCGAAACACAGAGGCAGCGCGGCGTTGTCGCGATCGGGTGCGCCGGATTGTGCGCAGTCGGCCTCGCCGCGTTCGCGGCGCGCGGCGGGTTCGACGGAGAGGCGCTGGACGGCCTGCGCTATGCGGCCGGCGCCTTTCTCGGCGGCCTTGCCGGACTTGGCCTCTACCACGCCGCCTTCGGCTTCACCGCTGCATGGCGCCGGCTGGTGCGCGAGCGTCGCGGCGCAGGGCTGAGGGCCCAGATGCTGCTGCTCGCGCTCGCCTGTGTGGTGACCTACCCGCTGATCGGGCTCGAGACACAGACGGGCTGGAACATGCATCCGGTCATCCTGCCGATGGGCCTCGCTTCGGCCATCGGTGCCGTCGTCTTCGGCATCGGCATGCAACTTGGCGGCGGCTGTGCGTCGGGCACGCTCTTCACGGTCGGCGGCGGATCGACACGCATGGTGGTGACCCTTGCCTTCTTCATCGCGGGCAGCGTGGTGGCAACGGCCCATATTCCGAGCTTCTGGAACCAGCTCGATGAGATGACGGGCGTGCCGAACATTCCGGGCTTCTCCGCCACCGCGACGCTCGGCCCGTTCGGCGCGCTGGCGCTGCTGCTGGCAATACTCGGCACCATCTGGCTCTCCTCCGCCTGGTTCGAGCGGCGGGCGCATGGCGCTTTGGAGCCATTGCGAGAAACGCGCAGCCTCGCCGCCGGGCCATGGTCGCTGACGCTCGGTGCCGGCGTGCTGGCCATCGTCTCCATCGGCTGCTTCCTCCTCTTCCAGCGGCCCTGGGGCGTGACGGCAGGCTTCGCGCTCTGGGGGGCGAAGATCGGGGAAGCGATGGGGCTCGGCGTCGGGTCGTGGGCGTACTGGTCCGGCTGGCGCGCGGGGCCGCTGGAGGCGAGCGTCTTTGCCGACCGGACCTCTGTGATGAACTTCGGCATCGTCTTCGGGGCGCTGGCCGCTGCGGGGCTCGCAGGCCGCTTTGCGCCCGTGCGCCGGCTCACCGCGCGCGAGCTCTGGACGGCGGTGCTCGGCGGGCTGCTCATGGGCTACGGGGCACGACTGGCCTATGGCTGCAATATCGGCGCCTATCTCGGCGGCATCGTCTCCGGCTCAGCCCATGGCGTCTGGTGGCTCTTCTGGGGCTTCATCGGCTCCATGGCCGGCACCTGGGTGCGAGCGCGCCTCGCGATGGACCCGCCCTGGCCCCGCCTGCCCCTACCGACACGCGGCGGCTGAGCCCGAAGCGTTCCGTTGACCCTACCGGGCCCACATGCCGGCCGACTGATGGAGAGAGCAATGCGCCCCGCGACCCAAACGCCCTGCCCCGCCACGAAATCCGCACGGCTGTCCGCGCGCTGGCGGCACGCTCAGCGACAGGTCGCGGCGACAGGCTTGGCCCTGATGCTCTCCCTGAGCCTCGCTGGCGCGCCATCGGAAGCAGGACCGATCGCGCCGCGGGATGGGTGGGCAATCGCGGAAAGCGGGAAAGACTACGCCACGCTGCTCGAGGCATTGAAAGCCGCGATCAAGGCGGAGGGCATGTTCAAGGTGACAGAGGCCGGGCCGACGGAAGCGGCAAAGCGGCGCGGCATCACCATCCCCGGCAACCGCGTGATCGGGGTCTACCGCAACGACTTTGCCGTCCGCGCGCTCGCGGCAAGCACGGCTGCGATGATCGAGGCCCCCATCCGCTTCTACGTAACCGAAGGGCCGGACGGGAACGGATGGCTCAGCTACAAGACACCGAGCGCGGTCTTCGCCCCGTATGCCACCGAGGGCGGCGAAGCCCTGGCGACCATCGGCAAGGAACTGGACACGATCTTCGCCGCCATTGCCGCCCGCGCGCTGGCCGAGTGAGCCCGGCTGGCGGGTGAGAGAAAAAAGCCGTCCCTTCACCTCTGGACAAGCCCGGCCCTCATCCCGTACAGCATCGCTCCACGCCGCGAAGGCCTGTGCCCAGGTAGCTCAGTTGGTAGAGCAGCGGATTGAAAATCCGCGTGTCGGTGGTTCGAATCCGCCCCTGGGCACCACCCTCCCCTTCCAGATCGGTCCGGCCACGCCCGAAGTGTTCACTGCAAGCAGTGGGTGCGTCTACCCGCACCGATAGTGGGTCCCGATTCAATTTCATTTGACAGGTTGTGCTAGAGTATAGGGTGTGCCGTGCGGAACAATGGCCGCGCTCGGGCGCACAAATCTGCCGTTCGCCGAATGTCTGGAAGGTCGGCGCTCCGGACATTGACGGCCTGTCGAAGACTCATGCTCGAGAACGGTCTTTGTTGGCCGCAGCGTTCTATCCGCTGGAACCACGAGGCGTTCGTTGGTCAGAGCGCGTCGGCGAAGACCCGCCGTCAGCGTCGCCTTCGCAGAGGGCGCCGAGGTCCCCCTCCCGCCCGCAGGCCTGGCGCT
>JBCBHB010000122.1:0-7297 GCA_038526025.1 Pseudomonadota bacterium | reverse complement strand
CGGCTCCTCACGGAGCGACAGACCGTCCGGCAACACCGCCTCGCCGAGCTTGCCATCAAGCCACGATGCCCCGCGCGCCACAGCCGCACCGTTGGCGGCGGAAAGCAGATGACCGAGTAGCCCGCCGGCCACCCGCTCGTCATAGACCACCGGGTACCGCCCCGCCGGCGGGCGGCGCGCACCAAGCCGCGCCACCGTCCTCTCCGCCGCACGCAGGCCCACGCTCTCGGGGCTCGGCAGGTCCGCAGCATGCCGGCGCGTCTCCACTGCATAATCCCGCTCGCGCCCCGTGCCCTCGCCCGCCAGCGCCGAGAGCGCGAGGCTGATGCTCGAGCGCGCATAGCCCGCCTGGAAGCCGTTCGAGAGCATGATCGTCAGCCGGTCCCGCTGCCAGGAGGCGGAGGCCTGCTCCACCTGCACAATACCCGGCACGGCAAGCGCCGCACCCTCGGCCGAGCGCGCCATGGTCTCGAGCGCATCTGGCTCGGGCGGGCTCTCGGGATCCGCGAGGTCCAGCCCCGCCGCGTCGCGCTGCGCCGACAGCGCCGCCGCCGCCGCCAGGCCGCAATAGGGGTCGTCCGGCGCTGCCCGCGCCATGGTGACGGCTCGCGCCGCCATCTCGGCCAGGTTGGCATCGCGCAGGTCGGAGGACGAAACACAAGCCTGTCCGTGCCCCGCGATCACCCGCAGCCCGGCATCCCGACCCTCGGCCCGCTCGGCCTCCTCGAGCATGCCGCCAGCCACGCCCACCGCGGTCGAGGTGGCGGAGACGACGATCACATCCGCCGCATCCGCCCCTGCCGCCAGCGCCGCCTCCATCAGCCGCGTGGCCAGCGTCCGGTCTTCGTCATCCATACTCATGCGGCGCCGTTTCCTCCCGTCAGCAGCACCGCAAGGCTATGCGCCACGAGCCCGATGGCAAGGGCACCCATCACCAGGAAGGTCAGCCCCATGCCCGCCTGCCGCAGGCCGAGGCCCGGGCGATCGATGAAAAAGTACGCCCCGTGCAGCACCCGCCCCACCAAAAGGCCAAGCCCGAAGAGATGCAGCAGGACGGCCGGCGTGCCGAGCCCCTCGGCAAGGCCCAGCATGATCAGCGTCACCGGGATCGTCTCCGCCGCGTTGCCGTGCGCCCGGCAGGCCCGTTCGAGCGCCGCGACGCCTCCGTCCCCGAGCGACACCCGGTGCCGCCAGCGGAGCCGGATCACCGCGACCGACAGGCCGATCAGCCAGAACCCCAGAAGTCCCGCGTAGAGCGCCGTTACCGGCAACATCGCCAGCTCCCTTCAAAGCAACGGGCACGCAGCCCGCATCCGCAGCCTCATTGGCCCCCGTGCCAGCACCGGGCGCTCCCGCAAGAACCGATCGCGGCGACCAGCCGCGATGCCGTATCGCTCGTCTGCCCGGAACGCCGCATCAGGCCCGGGCGTAGACGTCCTCGTACCGGATAATGTCGTCCTCGCCGAGATAGGCGCCGGACTGCACCTCGATCAGCCGAAGCTCCACTTTGCCGGGGTTCTCCAACCGGTGCACAGCGCCGAGCGGGATGTAGATGGACTGGTTCTCCGTCATCAACCGCACATCGTCGTCCACGGTCACCCGCGCGGTACCGGAGACCACCACCCAGTGCTCCGAGCGATGCACATGCGACTGGAGCGAGAGCTGCCCGCCGGGTTTCACGCAGATCTGCTTCACCTGGAAGCGCCCGCCGAGCGCCAGCGTCTCGTACCAGCCCCAGGGGCGATAGACGAGCGGGAACTCGGTTGCCTGCTTGGCGTTCACGGCCTTGAGCCCGTCGACCACCTTGCGCACGTCCTGCGCCCGGTCCATCGGGGCCACCAGCACGCCGTCCCGCGTCGCCACCGCCACCATGTCCTTGAGCCCCAGGCCTACCAGGCGCATGTCCGGGTCGTCCGTGCGCAGCAGCACGTTCTCGCAGTCGATTGCCAGCGCTCCTTCCGATACGGCCACACCGGCCTCGCCCGGCGCGCTTTCCTGCCAGACCGTCGCCCAGGAGCCGAGATCGTTCCAGCCGCAGTCCACGGGCACCACCTGGCCGGCCACCTTCTCCATAATCGCATAGTCGATCGAGATGTCCGGGTTGGCGCGGTACGCCTCCTCCCCCAGCCGGAAGAAACACAGATCCGTGCGCCCCGCCGCCACGGCGGCCCGGCACGCGGCCAGAACCTCGGGCGCCTCCGCCTCGAACGCAGCCACAAGCCCGGCGGCCGGGAAGAGGAACATGCCCGAATTCCAGAGGAACCGACCCGAGGCGAGCATCTCTGCGGCCCGCGCCGCATCGGGCTTTTCCACGAAGCGCACAAAGGGCTGGGCTCCCGCGCGCCCCGCCCCGTCGAGCTCGATGTAGCCGTAGCCCGTCTCCGCACGATCGGGCGTGATCCCGAAGGTCACGAAGGCGCCGCCCGCCGCCGCAGCAGCACCCGCCGCAACGGCCGCATGGAACGCCGCCTCGTCGCGGATCACATGGTCAGACGGCAGCACGAGCAGCAGCGCCTCCGGATCCGCTTCCGCGATCATGAGCGCGGCGGCGCAGATGGCCGGCGCCGTGTTCCGCCCCTCGGGCTCGATCACGATTTGACCCGGCTCCACGCCCGCGTCCGAGAGCTGCTCGGCGACGACGAAGCGAAAGTCGGCCCCCGTTAGCAGCTGCGGCGCCGCATAGCCGTTGCCCCGGACCCGCTCCAGGGTCCGCTGAAAAAGCGAGCCCCCCTCAAGGAGCGCCGCGAACTGCTTCGGATAGGCCTTGCGGCTAACGGGCCAAAGCCGGCTGCCCGAGCCGCCGCACATGATGACTGGATGGATGACAGGGTGATTGGCGGGGGACGTGGCGGGCGCCAAGCCCTCCCCGGTAAAGGTCTCGGCCATAGCCCGCGTTCCTTCTGGTCCGGACGGCGCCGGGCGTCCTGCCCGTGCCTGAGATCAATGCGTCCAGGCTTGGCGGCGGTTGTAAGCGTAGTTGCCGCCATAGCCCATGGGACGGATATTCTTCGCACGCGGTTTCGGAATCTCTACGATGTAGGCGATGCCGTGGCGATCGGCGTAGCGCTCCGCCGCTTCCTGGCTCTCGAAGCGCAACTGCACCTGCTGGCGCGTATCCCCGCTCGAGACCCATCCCATCAACGGGTCGATGCTGCGCGCTGCGGCAGGCTCGAACTCGAGCACCCAGCGTTTGGTGTTCTGTTCGCCAGAGCTCATGGCGCTCTTTGCCGGCTTGAAGATTCGCGCGCTCATCGCGGCCTCCCATACGTCGTGCCACGCCTTCCGTATCGCGAGAGGACCGCCCGTTTGCAAGCCGAGAATGTCGGCACGCCGTCTGGGCGCAGCGTAAATGCCTGTCCCAGAAAGGAAAGAGCGCCACCGGAACATCCGGCGGCGCTTTCTTAGGCGGGGGTACTACGCAGCTTCTTCTAGGGTGGGGAACTCGTTGCCGGCCCGACGCTGGGAGCGAGGGTGGGGTGGATGCGCGCCGAACCGACAACGAAACGCTGCTTGCGTCATTGTGATACACGCATGGCGCGAGCGAGGTCAACGCGCATTGTGGGCTTTGCGCCTAAAATGTGAAGGTTCGCGTAAATCCAACAGCTTATCCTCTTGTCAATCTGACTAAGCTGACAGCTGTTGCGAATACACAACCCGTCCCGTTGCGAGGCAGGACCCATTTCTGGCGAGACGCACTGCCGCAACGCTGCCCCGCAAGATGCCGACGAGCAAACGCCGGCATGCGACACGCCACGCGCTTGCCCGGCCGGCGCATGCAGGCCATATCGCTGTGATCGAAGGGGAGACGCCGCATGAGCCGATACGACGCAGCCCTCGCCACGGCCGACCGCCTCGCAAACCGCGAAAAGCTCGAAGGCGGCATTCGCCTGCGCATGGAGACGGCGTTCGATCCGGCCGGCGACCAACCGACGGCGATTACCGAGCTCGCGCAGGGTGTGCTGGACGGCGAGCAGGACCAGGTGCTCCTCGGCGCCACTGGTACCGGCAAGACCTACACGATGGCCAAGGTGATCGAGGCAACGCAGCGCCCGGCCATCGTTCTCGCCCCTAACAAGACCCTCGCGGCCCAGCTCTATGGCGAGTTCAAGTCTTTCTTCCCGGACAACGCGGTAGAGTACTTCGTCTCCTACTACGACTACTACCAGCCCGAGGCCTACGTCCCGCGCTCCGACACCTACATCGAGAAGGAAGCGCAGATTAACGAGCAGATCGACCGGATGCGCCACTCAGCCACCCGGGCCCTGCTGGAGCGGGACGATGTAGTGATCGTCGCCTCCGTCTCCTGCATTTACGGTATCGGCGCGGTCGAGACCTATTCGGCCATGACGCAGGACCTGAAGACAGGCTTCAGCTACGACCGGCAGGACGTCACGCGCGAGCTCATCGCCCAGCAATACAAGCGCAACGACGCCGCCTTTCAGCGTGGCGCCTTCCGGGTGCGCGGCGACAGTCTCGAGCTCTGGCCCGCCCACCAGGAGGACCGCGCCCTCCGCTTCTCCTTCTTCGGCGACGAATTGGAGAAGATCGTGGAGTTCGACCCGCTGACGGGCGAGCGCACGGACACGCTCGACCGCGTGCGCATTTACGCGAACAGCCACTACGTGACGCCACGCCCCACACTGAACCAGGCGACCAAGTCGATCCGCGAGGAGCTGCGCGTCCGCCTTAAGCAGCTCGAGGGCGAGGGCAGGCTTCTGGAAGCCCAGCGTCTGGAGCAACGCACCAATTTCGACCTCGAGATGATCGAGGCAACCGGCTCCTGCAACGGTATCGAGAACTACAGCCGCTACCTCTCCGGCCGCCAGCCGGGCGAGCCGCCCCCCACGCTCTTCGAATACATCCCGGACAACGCCATCGTGTTCGCGGATGAGAGCCACGTCACCGTGCCCCAGCTCGGCGGCATGTATAAGGGCGACTATCGGCGCAAGTTCACCCTGGCTGAGCACGGCTTCCGCCTGCCGAGCTGCATGGACAACCGCCCCCTCAAATTCGAGGAGTGGGACGCCATGCGCCCCCAGTCGGTCTTCGTCTCCGCCACCCCCAGCGGGTGGGAGCTCGAACGCACTGGCGGCGTCTTCACCGAACAAGTCATCCGCCCCACGGGCCTCCTCGACCCGCCGGTGGAGATCCGGCCTGTGAAGACCCAGGTCGACGATCTTCTCGACGAGTGCCGCAAGGTTGCCGATGCCGGCGGGCGCATCCTATGCACCACGCTCACCAAGCGCATGGCCGAGGACCTGACCGAGTATCTCCACGAGCACGGTATCCGCGTGCGGTACATGCACTCTGACATCGACACCATCGAGCGCATCGAGATCATCCGCGATCTTCGCCTTGGCGCCTTCGACGTGCTGGTGGGCATCAACCTCCTGCGCGAGGGGCTCGACATTCCCGAATGCCGCCTCGTCGCCATCCTCGATGCGGACAAGGAGGGCTTCCTGCGCTCCGAAACCTCCCTCATCCAGACCATCGGCCGCGCTGCCCGGAACGCCGAGGGCCGCGTGATCATGTACGCCGACAGCATCACGGGCTCGATGGAGCGCGCGATCGGCGAGACCAACCGCCGGCGCGACAAGCAGATCGCCTATAACGAGGAACACGGCATCACGCCGCAGACCATCAAGAAGAACGTCGACGATATCCTGCAGGGCGTCTACCAGGGCACGGCCGATGAGAGCCGCATCACCGCCACGCTCGACCGCAGCGTCGAGGGCAAGACCGGCTCCAACCTCGCCGCCGTGATGGACGGCCTACGCAAGGACATGATGAAGGCCGCCGAGAACCTGGAGTTCGAGGAGGCCGCGCGGCTGCGCGACGAGATCCAGCGCCTTGAGAAGATGGAGCTCGCCGTGGCGGACGACCCGATGGCACGCCAGTCCGCGCTCGAGGAGAAGACGGCGCCCGCGGGCCGCAGCACCGTCGGCCGCCCCGGGCAGCGGGGGAGCGGCAAGAGCCGTCGGTCGAAGGGCGGCGGCGGGCGGCGCTGAGCCGGAGACCTCCCTCCCAATCCCGCCTTAACGTGCCGTGTGTCACATCCCCTGAGGGCCGGGCGGTTGACAGTGAGCCGTCCGATCCGGGATGGGGGCGGTACGGCACGGGGACGAGGGTGCCAATGCCGCGGGCTTGGGGGCCCAACGAATGTCGCTACGCTATCTGCCGTTCCGGGCCTTCCAGGCGGTACTCTTCCGCTTTTCGGCCCATCAGCGGGCCAAACGCGCGCGCCGTTTCATCGAGATGATGGCGCCCCGCCCCGGCATGCGCGTCATCGATCTCGGCGGTCAGCCCGAGAGCTGGGCGGACATTCCGGGCTCGCTCGATATCACCATCGTCAACCTGCCCGGCATCGTCGTCACCCCGCTCGCCGCGGGAGATCACAGCATCACGCTGGTCGAAGGCGATGCCTGCAACCTCGCCGAGTACGAGGACCAGAGCTTCGACCTCGCCTTCTCCAACAGCGTCATCGAGCATGTGGGCGATGCCGGCGCACGCGCGGCCCTGGCACAGGAGGCCCGGCGTCTCGCCCCCGCCTACTGGGTCCAGACGCCGTCGATCTGGTTCCCGATGGAGGCGCATACCGGTATGCCCTTCTGGTGGTTCTACCCCAAGGCGCTGCGGGACTGGCTGAAGGAGCGCTGGCGCCGAAAGCTGCCCGCCTGGACCGAGATGATCGACGGCACCACGGTCCTGAAACGCCGCGAGATCGAAACCCTCTTCCCCGAGGGGCGCATCTGGACCGAACG
The DNA here is from genome assembly GCA_038526025.1 of Pseudomonadota bacterium. Lineage (GTDB taxonomy): Bacteria > Pseudomonadota > Alphaproteobacteria > Rhodobacterales > Rhodobacteraceae > Thermohalobaculum. The sequence goes on along the minus strand of JBCBHB010000122.1, from coordinate 536 downwards.
CGTCGCCGGTTTCCCAAAATCCTACATCGCCTGGCACCGGTAGGCTTCGGCGCCCTCCCCTGCTCCCAAGGCATATCGATCAGGCTGAGCCATGGGTCGCGGACCGATTGGGGAACTCGATCGGCGATCAGTTGCCGATCGCGCGCTGTGGGCCATCCTCGATGTAGTCTCGACGCCAACCCTCGCGCTTGCACTGGGTATCGTCGAGGCTCACGACGTCGCCGCCGAGAGCGCCCGTGACGGGGTGGCTCACTGGCTTGCCTCCGAGGATACAAGGCCGCCGTAACGCTTGTACGAGGTTCAGAACCTGGCCGCGTTGATCCCGGCCTGGCCACACACCTCGCCGTTTGCCCTGCCTCCTTCCGCCCGCCAGGCCCGCCGGCCCTTGAGCGCGGTGCAAAACGATTTCTCAAAAAAAATCACGCGAACCTGAACCGTTTTGAGTTTGCCCCGCACTCACTGACAATCGCCGCCTGGACATCCCCGCCCGATCGATGCGGACCACGAAGTCAACCCCGGAGTTGGCGGCGACTGAA